>CBFGQF010000099.1:0-6672 GCA_965650865.1 uncultured Alphaproteobacteria bacterium
TGATCACAGGTGTTCCATGCACCGGCAGGATATGAAGATTGAATACACTCGATATAGGGTTGAGGCCCAGTTGCCCGAGCATGACCTTTTCGCCGTTCAAATTTTCCGGATCTTCCGAGATATTCAGCGTTTCCTGATAATAGGTACGCAATTCTCCATCGGGGTTGTGAACGAGGACTTCGGGGCTTTTGAGCGCGGGCATCGGCGGCTATTCCTTTGGCAAAGAGTGAACTTTGCGGTCAGGTTGTAATCAAAAGACCGTCCGATTGCAAGAAAATTATGGTAATTCAGGGCCGATTTTTAAGGTCCCGAAGGTTTTCGCCCCGATAACGCCTTGGCCACCGCCGGACCGACAAGCACAAGGGCGGCAAGGGCGGTTCCGCCGACCACGCGCGCGGCCTGCCAGAAATCGATGCGGGCCTGCGTGTCAGTATCGGTTTTGGGGGTGGAATCGGTTTTATCCTGTGTATTCCTAGTCATTTTCAGTCTCCCTGTTTTGTTATGGGCGGCCTCATTCGCGGGCTGCCTTATCTATAAGAAAACGGCATTTTGCCTTGGATGACAATAAAAATCGTAAATGCGGCTATATATCAAAGCCTTAGTTTTGCCGAAGTCGCGCGGCATTTTGCCGCTGGAGTTTGAAACGCCAACCGAGTAAAAGAGAATCCATGAAAACAGTCAAAATCGGCGATATCGCCATATCCAATTCCAATCCCTTTGCCCTGATCGCGGGACCGTGTGTTCTTGAGAGCCGTGGCCACGCCTATGACATGTGCGGCAAGATTACGGACATAACCAAGCGCCTTGGCATTCCGGTGATTTACAAATCATCCTTCGACAAGGCAAATCGAACATCCGTGTCGGGTGTCCGGTCCGGCGTCAATTTCGAAGAGGCGATGGAGATTTTCCGCGATATCAAGCGCGATTTCGGTGTGCCTGTCATTACAGACATCCATACCGAAGAACAATGCGCCGCCGTGGCGCCGAGCGTGGACGTTTTGCAAATCCCTGCATTTTTGTCGCGCCAGACGGACCTGCTGCTCGCCGCCGGAAAAACCGGCAAGGCGATCAATGTCAAAAAGGGACAGTTCCTTGCGCCATGGGACATGAAAAATGTCGCCGCGAAAATCGCGAGCACAGGCAACGAGAACATCATGCTCTGCGAACGTGGCGCGAGTTTTGGGTACAACACGCTGGTCAGCGATATGCGCGCTCTGCCGATTATGGCCGAAACTGGATACCCCGTTGTGTTCGATGCCACCCATTCGGTGCAGCAGCCGGGCGGGCAGGGAACATCCTCGGGCGGTGACCGCCGCATGGTGCCGGTGTTGGCGCGTGCGGCAATGGCCGTGGGTGTTGCCGCCGTGTTCATGGAAACGCACCAAGACCCCGATAACGCGCCGAGCGATGGCCCGAACATGGTGAAGATCACCGATATGGAAGCGCTGCTCGAAAAAATGAAGCGTATAGACGAGATTGCCAAGGGATGAGCGTCGAACGCGGATGGGGACGGGATATCAAGGCGACCGTGCAGCGGCGCGGCGAAAAACCCGCCTTGTCATCATCCGCGTATGACAGTCTTTCGACCAAAAAACCTATTGGCGACCGCAATAGCGATCATTTCCCCAAGGCAAAACCCGCCGCACCCAAAATTGAAAAATGGATGGCGGGCAGGCAATCGGACTATCCAGCGATGATCAAGGGCCGTATCGAACAAAAGATTGCGGAGATGGAGATACATCCCGAATTTGCAAAAACTCTCGAAAAAACAATCCGACGTCGCGTTCTTTGGACAATAATCGGCATTTATTTTTCGATCGGTTTTGCACCCATCTTGCTGCCTGTTTATTTTATCGGCCTGTTCCTGTTTGTGGGTGGCGTGATTTTATTACCGCCGGTACGGGAAAGATTTTTCAATTTTATCTTTGATACGCTCGCCACTTTCGTTGCCGCGAATAAAGTCAAGAAGAAGTCCTCTTAAAACTCCTGCCTCTTCGGTTTGAAGTTTGTGAAGGGCAGATGGAATTTCTTCGCGTAAATCATCCGTTCCAGATCTTCCGAAACGACTGTGGCCGTATGCGCCAGAATGGCCGCGCTGATGGCGTCATTAAACATGTTCATGCGCAAACGCGTGATGGAGGCATTCGGAATAATTTGTTCGGGCAGGGCGGATTGCGCGAACGATTCCCGCAGAACGCGCAGCGTGTCATCAAAGGGCAGCAGCAAAGAACGGTCCATCGCCTGCACCAGCGGATCAACCATCGGATCAAGCCGCGCCAGCGGGGCGCCGTTACCGACAAAGCACACCTCGTTCCATTCAAGCACGATGTCGTTTTCTTTCATCCGTCGTTCAAGCATATAGAGAGCAGGGGCGTAAAGGCTTTTGGGCGATCCATAAAAGCCCACGGTTGCATTCAGAACATCCGCGCCATCCTTCATCAGTGTCACTTGCACGGGGATGTGTTTGCCGTTCGAATTACGGATGGCATTGATGTCTTTGTAATCGACGTCCGGCAACGCCCTTTGAACGTCATCCCATGTAGGCTTTAGCTTTTTCATGGATTGATTCCTGCCAAATATAAGGATTTCGGGCAAGACTCTTCAATTATGGCAACGAAAACAAGTGTTTGGCCATTATCGAAATTGTTTGTTGCAATGTGTTTACAAAGTTTTTCACATCCGCAACAAACCCGAAAAACGGGTGTTACAGCCCTGCACTAGATTGATCATCGTTGAAACGAATTCTTGAATCTCAAAGGAGACGACGATGTTTGCAGAAGCCCAACTGATCGAAGAAATGCCGAAACTGACAAAGTTCGCCCACAAGTTGACGCGTAATACGGCCGAGGCAGAAGACCTTGTTCAATCCACGCTTCTTCGTGCGATCGAAAAGAAAACATACTTTCAGGAAGGCACGGACCTTTTCAAATGGACATCGAAGATCATGTACAATCTGTTCGTGACGGATTACCGCCGCAAGACAAAGTTCGAAACGCAGTATGATCCGGAAACGTATATCGATGCTCGTTCTGTTGAGCCGGACCAACAAACAAAAGCCGAGGTCAGTGCTTTGGCCGAAGCGATGGAGCAGATGAGCGCCGAGCACAAGGAAATTCTGATCCTATGCTGTGTGAAAGGTATGCAATATCAGGAAGTGGCCGAGGCGCTGGATATCCCGGTCGGCACCGTTCGCTCACGCCTGTCCCGCGCCCGTGCGCATCTGGTGGAACTGATGGATGGTCCGGGTGACGCAGACGCCGCTTTCCTTCCTTCCGCCGCCACAATCAACCGCATGGCCGCATAAGCAAAAAGTTTACACTCCAAATGTGAAACGAGGAGACGGGTCCGAAAGGGCCCGTTTCTTTTTGATAGATTTAAATTTTTTTAAATAAACAGAGCGCGGCCTTTGTCGTCGGTGTGCGCGTATTTGCGGGTGAGAATGTGGGCCTTTAGCAAATCGACATTTTTGCGGTTGGCCTTCCAGCCAATGTCGAATATGTCGCCGAAAAAGGGGATGATCCCTATGGCCCAGTCAATGAACACATTCCAGATCATCCGCGCCATCAGGGCGGGTGTGACATGGGGGCGGGCCTTGTGAAGGATATAGCCGGACACCCCGAGGGTGATGGTGTCACCAATTCCGGGGATTAAGCCGATGATTCCGTCCAGCCCCATGGGAACGGGCACGCCCGGAATACGGAATTGCGTATCCATCAGATTGGCGAGCCAGTCCAGCTTTTGCAGTTCGGAATCCTTCATCCCCTATATACGGTCAAGCGGCAAAAAAGTTCATTTGCCCCTAGACGAAAACCCCCGAAAACCGTAGATTGAGGCCCTAATTTGAAAGGAAACTGCCTATGAGCGCGATTGTCGATATTACTGCCCGTGAAATTCTGGATTCCCGTGGTAACCCCACCGTGGAAGTCGATGTGGTTTTGGAGAGCGGGGCGCGTGGCCGCGCCGCCGTTCCATCGGGGGCATCCACCGGCGCGCACGAAGCGGTCGAGCTTCGCGATGGCGACAAGAAACGCTATCTCGGCAAGGGTGTGAACAAGGCCGTCGATAACGTCAATTCCGAAATTTACGAAGCCCTGATGGGGATGGACCCGGAAGAGCAGGTCATCATCGACCAGACAATGATCGATCTGGATGGCACGGACAACAAGGCCAAGCTGGGCGCGAACGCCATTCTCGGCGTATCCATGGCCTGCGCCCGCGCATGTTCGGACGAGCTTGATGTCCCGCTCTATAAATATCTCGGCGGTTCTTACGCGCATCTGCTCCCGACACCGATGATGAACATCATCAATGGCGGCAAGCATGCAGACAACCCTGTCGACTTTCAGGAATTCATGATCATGCCGGTCGGCGCGGAGTCTTTTTCGGAAGCCCTGCGTTGCGGCGCCGAAGTGTTCCACGCCCTGAAAAAACAACTGCATGATGCAGGCATGAACACCAACGTGGGTGACGAGGGTGGTTTTGCACCGGCCGTCAATTCCGCGACCGAAGCGCTCGATTTCATCATGAAGGCGATTAATGATGCCGGATACAAAGCAGGTGAGGATGTTGTCATCGCGCTCGACTGCGCCGCGACGGAATTCTTCAAAAACGGCAAGTATGAGCTGGAAGGCGAAGGCCGCACGCTCACATCCGCGCAGATGGTGGAATACTTCACACAGCTTTGCGACAAATATCCGATTGTCTCCATCGAAGACGGCCTCGCAGAAGATGACTGGGATGGCTGGGTGGCGCTCAATGCCGCGCTCGGTGACCGTGTACAGCTCGTCGGCGATGATCTGTTCGTGACAAACCCGAAACGCCTTGCCCGCGGTATCGAGGAAAAGGCGGCCAATGCCATCCTCGTGAAAGTGAACCAGATCGGCACGCTGACAGAAACATTCGAAGCGATTGAAATGGCGAAACGCGCAGGATATGGCATCATCCTGTCCCACCGTTCCGGTGAGACGGAAGATTCCACGATTGCTGATATTGCGGTTGCCACAAACTGCGGCCAGATCAAAACAGGATCGCTGTCCCGTTCCGACAGGATCGCAAAGTACAACCAGCTTCTGCGTATTGAAGAAGAGTTGGGCCCAGCCGCGAAATATGCCGGTGCCTCCATTCTTCGCGCCAAGCCGCAAGGCAAAGCCGCCAAGAAGAAAGCAGCGTAATTTTTTGTCATTCTGAGCGAAGCGAAGAATCTTATGGGATCCTTCGGCTTCGCCTCAGGATGACAGTCAAAAATAATCCCCGCCTTTGTTGCGGGGATTTTTTTTACATGCAGACGGCTTGGCAACCTATATCCGGTCGAGGGGGTGCAGCCAAGGCTGTATCAAAACTTTTTGTTTTGGTGAGTGATGGAGAGGTTGCCACAATCCGGAAATCTTCGAGATAGCCGCCAGTGATATGGCCTGTATCTTGTGTGCGCACATGCGAGGCCACAGTTGGTTGTTCAACCGGTGTGATGCTATTCATGTATTGGTTGATGCCCAGTGCGGCAACAACGCCAAAGGCTGCGGCGGCGACAATATTGGCTTTGCTCATAATATTTCCCTCACGTTTATAATCTATGAGAGATGCTACATTTATTTACATAATATGTAAAGGGTTATTTTAAAGCTGCGTTAACCATGATTGACGCAAAGGTCAAGATTCGTCCATGTGCGGGGATTTTTTTACGTCATTGCGAGCGAGGCAATCTAGCTTACGAGATTTCGGAAAGCGCTATAGGATGGATTGCCGCGTCGGCCTTTGGCCTCCTCGCAATGACGGATTTGGTTTACTCAAAATCCTTCGCCTCGTAAAACGGGCGGATTTCGATTTCGGATGGGCCGCGCATCGGGTTCGGGCATTTTTTCGCCCATGCGATGGCGTCATCCATATCCTTGACTTCCCAGAGCCAGAAGCCAGCGACCTGTTCGCTGGCCGGAAGGAACGGGCCTTTGCGCACGGTGCGGTTCGGCCCATCAAAAGCTATACGAACGGCTTCGGAAGTAGGGCGCATTCCATCGCCATCCAATAGAGCGCCGGCGGCAATCAATTCTTCATTGAATTTGCCCATGTCTTCCATCAATTGCTGGAATTCTTCCTTGGGCGGAAGGCCGCGTTCGCTGTCTTCCGTCGCCTTTACAAATACCATCACGCGCATGTCGTTCTCCTTTGAATAAGTAGTCTATAGTCTTCACAAAATTTATTCCTGAATCAAATGAATCGCTTAGGCGTTTTGTTCCTTATGCGTTCTCATTTAAGCGGTTGGAATCACTCAGGTTTCCTTTGACCTGAAGACTCAGGTGTGATTCATTAGGAGACATGAAGAAACTCATCGAACAGCGCTATGTCGTCCGCCAGAATATCGTGGCGGTGATTGGCGTGTGTTTGTCGGTCTATTTCGGATATCATTTGATCGCGGGGGAGCGCAGCTATCTGCGCCTGTTGTCCCTCAATTCCCAGCAATCCCAGACCGAAATCCAGTTGGCGCAGGCCACAACCGAGCGCGAGGCATTGGAGCAAAAAGTCGTTATGATGCGCCCGGGGCATGTCGATGCCGACCTTCTGGAAGAACAGGCGCGCAAAGTGCTCGGTTTTTCCTATGAGGACGAGAAGGTCGTGATCAAGAACTAGACCTAACCTGTTCTTTTCTTTCTCTTTTTCAATTTTTCCAAAGATATCAAC
>CBFGQF010000100.1:0-6643 GCA_965650865.1 uncultured Alphaproteobacteria bacterium
ACAAGCAACATCGGATGAAATATACGAGCTGATTATGCTGCACGAAGCTCATCATTGCGCACAACCCACCGAAGTTCATGAAAACGCAGTTGACTATGTCCTGTATAGATTGGGCGATGAAATCGGGGCCGATCAAGTGGCCTTTGCGAGTTTTCGTACCATGCATGCCGATAACCTTGATCGGGCGAATGCCATTATAGCAGAATTCCGCAATGCCAGATCCATTTCAAATATCAGGAATAGCAATAGCCTTGCGGACCTTGATGGATATTATCTCGATCACGGCGCAGCACTTTATGGCACACCGCTAACGCATGATCACACGGCTGCCTTCACGGAAGCCGAATTGATATTTGCCGCTCAATTCGTCAATTTCATCCTCGATATACAGGCAGTTACCCACTATCTATTGCCTTTGAAAGATACGGCATTGAATTCCGAAGCTGTTCTTGCTGATGAAACAGACGCCGGACAAACCATATGGAGCAAGGTAAAGGAATTAAGGCGGGAGAACCCCTTACTCGAATATGCGATGCTTAGCGAGTTTCATGCGTTTTTATCGCAGGGGGAAAATTATGCACAGCGCATAACGGAATATCCCACTTTGGCCGCCATCGACAGTCTGATGAATGATTATATGAACGCCATGCAATCCCTTGTGCCGGATATAGAAACATTCGCAGAGATAAAAACTCACCGCGAGTTTTTGGCGGGAATCTATGCTGAGTTGAAGGCGCAACCTCAAATCAATCCGGACGAGGTCCCCCCGGAAGCAGCCGACAAGACCACGCCCGAAAATAATGCATGTGGCATAATCGGCCCGACTATCGACAAATCTGCCTATGAAATTCTTGTCCTGCAAGAAGACCTAAGGCGCTGTCTGCTTACCTTAAATCCGGTCCCATAAGTACTATCGCCGTATGGAGATATTGTTTTTCTGATGCGGAACTTCATGCATTATAGAAAATATAATTATTTTATACTGAAAAATAACAATTTGATTTTGCGGCGCAGTAATGCATAAAATGCATAGCAAGCATGTTGATTCGTTAGGGGTAAATTATGGACCTTCCAAAAGACAGAACAACCAGACCCCTTTCCGGTGAAGCAACACGGCGTTGGATCGCCGCCCAGAATAAAGGCTGTCCATCCTTCCTTATTACAGGCAATCTGGGCAGCGACCCCAAAAACGGGGCCACATCGTCCACCCCCCAAACATCCACCGCACCGACCGCGCCCGCCCTCGCTTAAAACACTTGGAATCATTACTGTTTTCACGTTAGATAAGCCTTCAAATTTTAAAGGCTTATAAGGACTGAGATGAAATTCACACTGGGCTGGCTGAAAGACCATCTGGACACAACCGCGTCATTGGAAGACATCACGCTCGCGCTCACCCGCGTGGGTCTTGAGCTGGAAAGCGTGGAAGACCCTGCCGCTGCGTTTAAAGATTTCAAAGTCGCCTATGTCGAAAAGGCCGACAAGCATCCCGATGCCGACCGATTGAAAGTTCTGGTCGTCGATACCGGAAAAGAAAAACTGCAAGTTGTTTGCGGCGCGCCGAATGCGCGGGCCGGCATGAAAGGTATTTTTGCGCCAGACGGTAGTTTTATTCCGGGCACAGGTGCCATTCTCAAAAAGGGCATGATCCGCGGACAGGAATCAAACGGTATGATGGTGTCCGAACGCGAAATGGGTTTATCTGACGAACATAACGGCATCATTGAAGTCGATGGTAAATATGAGATCGGAACCCCGTTTGCTGAAGTCTATAATCTCAACGATCCTGTCATCGATGTATCGGTAACCCCAAATCGCGCCGACTGCGCGGGCGTACGCGGCATTGCCCGCGATCTTGCCGCCGCAGGCCTTGGAACACTGAAGCCAATAGCTCGCAGCAGCGAAGTCAAAGGCGCATTCAAATCACCGATCTCAGTGACAACGAGCGATCCGCAAGGATGCCCGATGTTCGTCGGCCGTATGTTTAAGGGTGTAAGGAACGGCCCATCACCGGAGTGGATGCAGGCACGCCTGAAAGCCATTGGTCTTCGCCCCATTTCCGCACTCGTTGACATCACCAACTATGTGACGATGGATCTTTGCCGCCCCTTGCACGTCTTTGATGCCGACAAGGTTCATGGCAACATCGATGTCCGTAGCGCCAAAAAGGGCGAGACGATTGAGGCGCTCAACGAGAAAACCTACACGCTCGATGATTTCATGGTTGTCGTTTGCGATGACAACGGTCCCGAAGCGATCGGCGGCATCATGGGCGGTATGGCAAGCAGCGTTCAGGATGATACAACGAATGTCTTTTTGGAGTGCGCATATTTTGATCCCTACCGGGTTGCCAAGACAGGCCGTGCGCTAGACATCATTTCGGATGCGCGCTACCGCCTTGAACGCGGTGTTGATCCGGCCTTCCTTGTACAGGCGGTAGAAATTGCCACGAACCTTATCCTCGAACTTTGCGGTGGCGAAGCTTCCGATATCGTGGTTGCGGGCGCAGAACCGCAATGGAAACGCACAATTGCATTCGACCCCGCCTACACGAAACAACTCGGCGGAATAGAGATCGAAGAATCCAGACAAATCGAAATCCTCAAAAGCCTCGGCTTTACAGTGGATGGCGCAAAAGCCCCCTATTCCGTGCAGCCACCATCGTGGCGCGCCGATATCGAAGGCAAGCCCGACCTTGTCGAAGAAGTCGCCCGCATTTACGGATACGATCATATTCCACCTGCCGAAGTGCGCAGCGCGGCAGCCGTTTCGGGCGGCGCGGAAACAGACAATTTCATGCGTACCCGCAAAGCACGCACTGTTCTGGCTGCACGCGGCCTCAATGAATGCGTCACATGGTCGTTCATGAAACAGGAAACGGCGGCGTTATTCGGATCGAACGACAATCCGGCGCTCGCCCTCACAAACCCGATTTCATCTGAACTAACCCAGATGCGCCCCAGTATTATCCCGAACCTGATCGACGCCGCCCAGCGCAACGCCGATAAAGGATATGGCAATGCGGCCCTGTTTGAAGTAGGACCGACGTTCCAATCGGTCAAACCGGATGGGCAAAAGACAGTTGCCGCCGGAATCCGTTTCGGCGCCAAAGGCGCACGCCATTGGGAAGGCGCGATTGCCCACCGTGCCGTTGATGCGCTGGATGCCAAGGCCGATGCCCTGGCCGCGCTGGAGGCCGCAGGCGCACCGGTGGCCAATCTACAAGTATCCAGAGATGCGCCGGATTACTACCACCCCGGCCGATCCGGTTCCCTGCGCCTTGGTGCAAATGTTCTTGCCTATTTCGGGGAAATCCATCCCGCCATACTCGACGAAATGGATGTCAAAGTCCCGGTTGCCGCGTTTGAGGCCTTCCTCAACAACGCGCCCGCTCAGAAGAAAAAAGGCACAGCCCGTACATTGCTGCAATTATCAGCGTTCCAACCGATCCAGCGCGATTTTGCTTTCATCGTCGATGATGGTCTCGATGCGGATAATATCATTCGCGCCGCCCGCAGCGCCGACAAGATGATCGACCGCATCGAAATCTTCGATATCTACAAAGGCAAGGGTGTCGAAGACGGCAAAAAATCCATCGCCATCAACGTTGTTATTCAGCCGAATGATAAGACGTTGAGCGATACTGAAATCGAGGCGATCACGAAAAAGATCATTGATGCCGTTGTGTCTAAATGCAGCGCGACGTTGCGCGGTTAAGACGGCAAGGTGAGTATAATGAGTTTAAGATTATCTTTTAAGCAGACACAAATTGCGCTCTATACAGGTGCGGCCCTGTCTTTCGGCCTGGGCCTTGCCGCAGCGCCATCGATTGTTCCAAACGCGCGGGCCGAATTCAACGCGATTGACCGGCAACAAATCCGCACCCAATGCCGATCAGGACTGGCCGAGCAAGAACGCAATCTATTACATACCATCGATTATGAATACAGCCCGCGAATTTCGCCGCAGATGGTTGAAAGCTGCGTTTCTGCCGAAACAGACAAAGCCTGGAAGATGGCCTTAATAAAGAACGGAGCGCTTCCTTTGGGCGCATTGTTGCTTGCGTCGGGTTTGGTCAGGGCTGCAAATCATAACAGCAAACGCCGTGAAAATCAGGCACCGGTAATCTGACACTATAATCAGGCGGACCTTTTCGCCATTTCTTCTGCGAGAATATCCTTACGCGACAGCTTGCCAATCATGGTCTTGGGCAGCGGTGTATCGCGGAATTCGATATGACGGGGCATTTCCATCGGCGACAATTTGTCGTTCAGGAATGTCTTCATCTGTTCGATGGTCAGGCTCTCGCCTGCCTTCAGTTTGATCCACGCCTTGACGACTTCGCCGCGATTGGCGTCGGGAAGCCCTGCCACGATACATTCTTCCACGGCATCATGAAGATAGATCGCCTCTTCCACATTACGCGGATAGACGTTATAGCCGTTTGTTATGATCAAATCTTTAATCCGGTCGACGATGAAGACATAACCATCCGCATCGATCATCGCAACGTCGCCCGTGTAAAGAAGCCCGTCTTTCAAAACATTCGCTGTTTCTTCCGGCTTGTTGTAATAACCCTTCATAACCTGCGGACCGCGCACGCAAAGCTCTCCGCGCTCACCGATATTCTTGCGTATTGTTTTGTTGTCCGGATCAATAATTTCGACAGTCGTCCCGGGGAACGGCAGGCCAATCGAACCGGCTTTGTTCAAGCCCACGCAGGGATTTGCACAAACGACCGGTGACGATTCCGTTAAGCCGTATCCCTCGATCACCACGCAGCCCGTGTTGGCTTCGAATTTCTTTTTAACCTCGACTGGAAGCGGCGCACCGCCGGAAATACAGGACCGCAGCGAGCGCAAATTATAGGATTTCAGTTTCTTGTGATTGTTGATCGCATTGTAGATTGCCGGAACAGCCGGGAAAAAATTCGGTTTCTTTTTATGAATGAGCTTCAAAGTCGCATCCAGTTCAAACCGCGGCAAAGCCACAATTTCCAGCGCATTGCGTACGGAGAAATTCATTACGGTCGTCATGGCAAAGACATGAAAGAAAGGCAGGACACCGAGCATCTTGTCCTGTCCCGGCCGCACATCGCAAAGCCACAGGCAGCATTGTTCGGTATTGGCCACGATATTGGCATGGGTCAACATCGCCCCTTTGGGCGTGCCTGTTGTACCACCCGTATATTGAAGCAGTGCAACATCTTCGATCGGATCGATGTCGACATCGTGCGGTGATTTATCATGCTCAATCAAAGTGTGATACCACTCTACCGTGCTATCCGCTTGCACCTGCGCCATATCCTTCTTTTTCAGGATCGGGAACAGGATATTCTTCGGAAAGGGAAGGATATCCGTGAATTTGCAAACGATCAGGCGCTCCAGACAAGTGGTGCCGGACATCTTCTTCATTTTACCATAAAGCAAGTCTAGATCGGCCGTGATCATGGTATCGGTGCCGGAGTCGTTGATCTGATGGATCAGTTCCTTCTCGGAATAAAGCGGGTTGTAATTGACCACGGTGGCGCCGGTTCGAACAACCGCATAAAAAGCGATGATAAAATAAGGGCAATTCGGCAGGAAAATACCGACCTTGCGGCCCTTGCCGATGCCGCGGTCCTGCAGCGAACGGGCAAGCCGGAGCGAAGCCTCATACACTTCCCCCCAGGTCATCTTGAAATTTAGAAAATCAAAGGCAGGACTGTCTCCATGGTCCTTTGCCGTGCGTTCCAGCATGTCGAACACGGGATAAATCGGCACCTCCGCATCCCATCGCAGTCCTTCAGGATAGGATTTCTGGTACAGTTCGGGGGTAATATCGCATGAAGTCATCTGGACGTATTCCTTTCTCAAGACACTCGAAGTTCATAGCCAAACTACTGAATTTATTATTCTAATTTTACCAGCTTTATATCCGTATCATCAAATTAAAATAACCGCCGCGTGCCATCTTTCTATACTGCGCTACAGCAAATATTTATTCTCTCTGGAAGCACATAATAAATGATGCTATAACTTGGTTACACGCTCGTTACTTTTGTGTACCTATGTATTTCTCTTGTCTGATTTGCCGATTTGTTGCCCTGTCAGAATATCTTTATTGTGTGACCTATGAAACCGCTCGCAACCACAACCGAAACCGAACTTTTATCGGTTAAATCGAAGTTAAAATGGTTCAACAGCACGAAGGGGTTTGGCTTCGTGGTGCCGATCGATGACCCTTGCGATGCGTTCATCCACATCACAACTTTGCAAGATGCGGGAATTCATGAGTTAGGCGAAGAAGCCATCATCCAGTGCAGTGTGGTCAAAGGCCCGAAGGGTGCCCTTGTCACCCACGTCGACCAGTTGATTGAACCAGGCATAAATCCCGCGCCTATTTCCCACCGTCTGGAAGGGGAAGAAGGTGAACAGTTGCACGTCATGGAAGGCACCGTGAAATGGTACAAGCCGGATAAGGGGTTCGGTTTCATTATTCCCGAGGATGGTCAGAAGGACGTTTTTGTTCATAAGACATGCCTCGATAAACATGACCTTGCCATCCTGATTCCTGGCCAAAAAGTCCGCATGACAATCCGCACCGTAGCAAAGGGCCGCGAAGTTGCGGATTTCGACCTGATTGACCAGTCTGGCGTCTGATT
>CBFGQF010000101.1:0-6589 GCA_965650865.1 uncultured Alphaproteobacteria bacterium
ACGGCGACGCCCCAATCGAACGAGAACCGCGAAGTATATTTGCACATCGCGGAACTGGCGGAGAAGATCGCCCAGCTTAAAAAGGATATTGCCGATAGCAGGCCGGATCATGTGAAGTCCGCGCATCTGCCAAGCGCGAAGGAGGAACTGGATGCGATTGTCGAGGCAACCGCGACAGCCACCAATTCCATCATGTCGACCTGTGAGGCCATCGAAAAGATTGCAGACGAAGTCGGCGGAGACAAGGGCGACGCGTTGAGAAACCACATAACGCAGATGTATGAGGCCTGCACGTTCCAGGACATTACAGGGCAGCGTATCCGCAAGGTGTTTAGCGTGCTGGTTGAAATCGACGGGCGCGTTGACCGAATCATGACCACGCTCGACCAAACGGTCGGCCCCCTGAAGATGAAGGGTGAGTATGAAGAGCGCGCAGTGAGCGTGGATGACGCGCAAAGCCTCCTCAATGGGCCGCAGTCTGCAGACAAGGCAATCAGCCAGGAAGAAATTGACAAACTGCTGGCGTCTTTCGATTAACAGTTTCATTCACCAAGAGATGCCGGTCCGCTTGCGGGCCGGTATTTCTTTTTCTGGCCTATATGATTACGACAATATCGGCGGAAAAGGGGAAAAGTCCTTTGTTTTGTAAGGCTTCGCCTTGTTCTTTCACGCCCTGTATGGCACCTTTCGAATATGCGGTTTCTGCCTGCCCTGATGCTCCTTCTATCGCTGATCTGCGGCCCTTTGTGGCCGCATGATGCGCTTGCGCAAGAGGCCGTGACTTTACGCACGGGGCAGCATGATGATTATGCCCGCCTTGTTTTCGAATGGCCCGTCAAACCGCAATACACCATTTCAAAAGAGGGAAATCGCCTTACCTTGCGTTTCGGTCTTGCGGGCAACGCGGATATGGGCGGTGTTACTGTTGGCGGCAACATCGTAAAGGTGGAGACGGTTTCCACGGCAAGCGAGCCGTTGCAAATTGCCGTCACAATTCCGGACGGCAGCCGGTTCCGCGATTTTACGGTGGCAAACAAAGTTATCCTTGATGTGTATAATCCACCCGGTGCTAACCCGCCCAAGCCGCAGGAAAAAGCGACGACTCCTTCTCCGGCGCCGGCGCCCGGTCCCGATGCGGATGTTGAAACACCGGCAAAGGATTTTTCGGTCGCGCCTGCCGAAAGCGCGACACCCGCGCCCGTAGAAAAGGTCGATACAACCAAAGTCGAAGCACCGGCAATGGGCGATCATATCGTCAGCTTGACCAGCACATCGAACTATGGCGTGGCGGCCTTTATCCGTTCTGGCGTTTTATGGATCGTGGCGGACAATCCCGCCCTGGATGCCAAACCTATTATAACCGGCCCGCAAAAGGACCGCTTCGAAACCTTTACCGAAGAAAAAATCGATGGCGGCATAGCATTCCGCCTCAATCTCCCCGATGGTCTCAAGCCATGGGCGGATGGCGGCGGGGTGAACTGGCGCATTCATTTGTCGTCAAAAGAAAAGGACATGAAGCCTGCGGCCTTGATAACGGAGAATGGCGTTTTGTCATGGGCGCTTTCCGATATGCGCAAAATCATAAAAATCAAAGACCCGTTGGCTGGAGACGAGATTACGGTGATTACGGCAACGCATGCCGACCAGTTTGCCGGCAAAGCCAGAAACTTTGTGCAGTTAAGGCAATTGAACAGCGTGATCGGACTGGCTTTTCTGCGCAAGGCCGATGATGTGGATGTTAAGATTAGCGGCAAGAACGTGATCGTACAAAAGCCAGGGGGACTCTCCCTTTCCACCGGTGCCGTGATGCCGATACCGCCAACGACTCCCACAGAAGACGAGACGCAAGATGAAGAGGGTATGGCCCCACAACCGGATAATCTGCCGACCAGCGAGGAGTTACAGAAGCTTTCCGCGGTAGAGCCATCGGGCAACAATATATACAACTTCCCGCGCTGGGAAATGGGCGGTGTTCCGGCCTTGCAAAACAATATGCGGCTTATCACGCTTGATACATCCGGCGAGAAAGAAGCCGATCGCGTTGAGAGCATCATCACAATGGCCAAGCTCAACATTGCAAACAACCGCGCGCCCGAAGCGCTCGGCCTGCTTCGTATCGCCGAACAATTCGTGCCGGAGCTTACGAACAATGATGAATATCGCGCCTTGCACGGTGCGGCATCCGCGCTCGCCGGTAAGTATGATGTCGCCTTCGAGGATTATACCAGCGGCAATTTGATGAAGTTCGCCGATGTGCCTTATTGGCGCGCCTACACGCTGGCGGGGCTCGAGGATTGGAAGCAAGCCATCGACACCATGCCCAAAACATTTGAAGGGGTGCGGGATTACCCCAAATCCATCCGCATTCCGCTAGAGCTGACCTTTGCCGAAATAGCATTGCGCGGGGCGAATGTTCCACTGGCAGAGGCCATCATGAACGATATCCGCCCATTCGCCGGTGAACTCCCGATCCAGTATAAGGCGGCACTGGACTACCTGACGGGCGAGGCAGAGCGGCAAAAAGGCAATCCGGCAAAAGCCGTAGAATATTGGGAACCGCTTGCCAACGGCAGGGATTATCTGTACCGCGCGAAGGCTGGCCTATCGCTCACGAGATTGCAACTCGACCGCAAGGAGATTACCCCCGCACAGGCGATCGACCGTCTGGAGGCGCTGCGTTATGCATGGCGCGGTGACGAACTTGAAACGCTTATCAATTTCCGTCTTGGGGAGATGTATGTCGAAAACAAGGATTATCTGAAGGCCTTTACAATTCTGCGCAATGCGCTGGAGATTGCCAACACCCGCGATCTGGCAAACGAGATTGACGCCTACATGAAAAAATCGTTCCGCGAGGTTTTCACGAAGGACCAGCTTAAATCGATGAACCCGCTGGAGGCGATCAGCTTCTACGAAGAGTTCAAGGATTTGACGCCGCCCGGCGCAGAAGGAAACCAGTTTGTCGAGACGTTGGCAGAGCGCCTTGTCAATGCGGACCTGCTTGGCCGCGCTGCATCGCTGCTGGAGTATCAGGTGAATAACAGGTTGCAGGGGGATAAGAAGGCCGAGATCGCCATTCGTCTTGCGGCTATCCGTTTGCTGGACGGTAATCCGGATGGCGCGCTGCGCAGCCTTGATATAGCGCAAAAGACCCTGAATGGGGCGGATCAAAAGCCGGCCCCGGGAACGGAGAAAACCGTTGATATCAAGGTGGGCGATAATGCGCAGGAGCAGTCATCGCAGCCGCTCATCATGGATGCGGAAAAACAACGTCAGATTAACCTTCTTCGCGCCCGCGCCTTATCCATGCAGAAAAAGACCGATGAGGCGATTGCGGTGCTCGAAGGCATGAAACTCGATCCTGATGTCAATCGTCTGCGCACCGACATCGCCTGGGCCGCCGGAAAATGGGAAGAGGCGGCGGTTGCGCTCAACGACCTGATCATTACAGAAAACATCAACCCGCGCAGCACATTAAACGAATATCAGACCGGGCTGATTTTAAATCGCGCGATTGCTTTAAACCTTTCCAATGACCGCGTGGCGCTTGCCAACCTTCGCCAGCGCCATAACGAACAGATGGATAAAACCGATAAGGGAAAAATGTTCGAGGTCATTACACGTCCGCGCAGGCCGGATATGATCGGCAGTCGCGAAGCGATTGAGAGTATGATATCTGAGCTTTCACTGTTCCAAGGGTTCCTCGACGGCTACGGCAAATTGACCGAAGGCGAAGAGGGAAGGGATGCAAAGGAGCCAGCGCCAGTGCAGGAACCTGTTCCGGCGAATGCCACGCCGGATGAAAAAGCGGCAGAGGAATAAGCCCCCGCCGCCGCGAATTGATTATGGCTGCCGGAATTAAAGGCCCGGCGTTAAAGCCGATGATGCGGCTTTAGCAGTGTTAATCTCTATTTTCGGCGAATGAGGGGCTTATCCGTTTCGATAGACATCTCTCACGTATGTGTTTTTCCGGTCAGACCGGGGCTCGATCGTGTTCTTCAGACGTTGGAATACCGGCTTCAGCGTTCTCTTGATCGCATTACAATAAATTGGGTGGTGCGGGTCACCGACCGGCTATCCCGCGCCAGGGGCGACCGGGCCTGTGCCGAAGCTTTGGATCAGCGAGCCGCAGATGAGATACCAGCCATCGACCAGGACAAAAAAGATGATCTTAAAGGGCAGGGATATCATAACGGGCGGGAGCATCATCATCCCCATGGACATGAGGATGGAGGCCGTCACCATGTCGATGATGACGAAAGGCAGGAACAACATGAAGCCAATTTCAAACGCGCGGCGCAATTCCGAAATCATGAAGGACGGGATGACAACCTGAAGCGGGATGGCCATCGGGTCTTCATACGGGCCGGATTGCGAAAGTTCGGTAAACAATGTCAGATCGCTTTCGCGGACATGTTTGAGCATGAATTCCTTGAACGGCGTGGTGGTGGCATCAAATGCCGCGACTTCATCGATTTCATTGTTGATGAGGGGTTTGACACCGTTGTCATAGGCCGCCTGCAACGTCGGCGTCATGATGAAGAAGGTGAGGAACAGCGCGAGCGAAATCATGACCGAATTCGGCGGTGTTTGCTGAATTCCCATCGCGGTGCGCAGGAACGACAGAACAACGATGATCCGCGTGAACGAGGTCATCATGATCAGGATGGATGGCGCGAGCGAGAGAACGGTGAGGAGGGCCACCATCTGGATGATGCGGCCCGACACCGTGCCTTCTTCATCGCTTCCAAGATCAAGCGTCAGCGCCTGCGCCATTGCAGGATGGGAAAGCAAGAGAATGGCCAATCCGCTGAACAGGAAGGATATAACAAACAGGATAAATGTTTTTTTCTGCGTCATTGCGAGGAGGCATAGCCGACGAAGCAATCCATCCTTCTGACTGGATTGCTTCGTCACTTCGTTCCTCGCAATGACGGTTTTATACATTCTGGGCGCCTTCCGTTTTAACGGAGATATTCGTTTCGACAACAGTTTCGCCCGTGGGGCCGAGAATGACAAGATGTTCCGTATCATCCCTCCGCAACAAAATCGCGCGGCGGCGGGCATCAAGGGGAAGAATTTCGACAATCTTCAAACGGCGTTTGTCTGCAGGAACCGGTTTAGGACCGCCATAGCCGAAGCGTTTGAGCACATAGGCCAGCCCGCCCATCAGGCATATGACGAATATCAGGGCGAACAGGAATTTCAGGTAGTCTTCGATGGTCATTTCTTTAAATTGTCCTTGTAATCTTTAATCGCCATGGAAAGGCGCTCCAGGTTGCCGATCAGTTCCGCCATGACCGGCTGAACAACCCCTACATCTTCGGCCGGCAACGACATGGCCTCCTTGCAGATCAGGCTGACTTCCCGGTCAAGGCTCGATAAATCGACCATCTTGCCGCCGCGAACAATCCCTTCGGCATCGTAGATATAATCGGCAAGTTTTTGCATTTTGTCGCGCAGCGTTTCGGGGGACATAAAAGGGGCCATCACTTTTTGTTCGTCCCATCTTCCATATCATCCTTCAGAACGGCATCAAAGGGGTTTGGCTCTCCGTTCGCGCGGTAAACGTAGTAAAGGATTTCGGCGACCGCCATGAACGCCTCGGACGGGATGGGACTGTCGAGTTCGACAGAGGCCAGCATTTCGGCCAGCGCGCCGTCTTCCTTGACCTTGATGTCATTGTCGAAGGCAAGCTGCAGGATTTTCTCGGCAAGAACGCCCCGCCCGGCGGCCACAACCTCCGGCACTTTGCGCTCCAGCGTCCGGTCTTTCAGGGCGACGGCAATCTGTTTCGCCGGTTTTTCCTTTAAATTTAAAGGCTTAAGGTGTTCATCCGGATCATCCGGCGGAGAGGGCGGCATTGGCACGGTTCCTGCAACGTTCTTATCGTTAAGTGTGACTAGGATACGTTTAGGGAAACACCATGTCGATACAAAATGTACCACTGATGCGTGCCATGGCCGCCAAAATGGTCTATCTGGACCAGCGGCAGGCGATCATCGCCCAGAACATGGCCAACGCCGATACACCCAATTACCGTTCGCAGGACCTGACCAAGGTCGATTTTGGTTCCGTTTTGAAAAAAGTGACGGGGACGCAGCAGGTGACGCTCGCCAAAACCGATCCCGGCCATGTCAATGGCCCGAACGACAAGGGCAATGCCAAGGATATTAAGGACCGCGTGACGTATGAGGTCGCGCCGGACGGCAACGCGGTCATTCTGGAAGAACAGATGATCAAGGCCAACCAGACATCGATGGATTACAATATGCTGACCAATCTGATGAGTAAGCAGGCGAACATGTTCCGCCTTGCGCTGGGCCGTCAGGGATAGGAATAAGGGGTAAAATAATGAAGCGTTTTATTGTTGCGATTGCCGTGTTGTTTGTTTTTTCCGCGCCCGCCCGCGCCGATGACGGCAATACCTTGTTCAAAACCATGATGGTGTCCGCCCACGGCATGAAGGCGCAATCCGAGCGTGCCCGCGTGATTTCCGAAAACATCGCGAATGCGAATACAGCCGCACTGACACCGGACGGCGATCCTTATACCCGCAAGATTATCACCTTTAAAAACAAGAAAGACC
>CBFGQF010000102.1:0-6569 GCA_965650865.1 uncultured Alphaproteobacteria bacterium
GAAAAATTCGTCACGTTCTGTTTTTTCAGATACCGGGCAAAACCGTGCGGGTCTATGGCCGCTATTTGAAGCAGAACAGTCCCTACCACTTCCCTCTCACCATAGCCGCCCCATGAAAAATTCCATGGCTGGGATTTGACCAATTCAGCCCCGCCATCGGGCGATTTGGTTGAATGGAGGGTCTTTACGGTTCCGTCACCATAAAAACATGTTTTAAACCAACCGCTTACACCATTTTCTTCATTTCCGTTGAAGTAAACCTCAACAACGGAATCTTTGTCTTTTCCAATGCCGGTGATTAATTCCGCGCCTCTGAAGCAGGAAATCAGATTGATTTCATTCAATAAAAGATTGGCGGATTGGTCGATAAGCTTGCTTAGGAAATGATGGCTTCGAACAGCAGTGCTTAAAATATCAGACAGGGTGTTCTCAGACATAATATTACTCCTTATTGACAAATTGATACCCAAAATTACGGTCGGCCTGGCATGCCCGTTGGATTTCCTTGATGATTTCCGCCAGACATGATTAATAACGCCCCATGAGCAAGGATCAAGACGCACCGCACAACAAGGATAAGAAGCTGTTCATTAAGACCTGGGGTTGCCAGATGAACGTCTATGACAGCCGCCGTATGGCCGATATTTTGGCCCCGCTGGGCTATACCCCCACGGAAACGCCGGACGATGCCGATATGGTCATCCTGAATACCTGTCATATTCGCGAAAAAGCCACGGATAAAGTTTTTTCCGAAATAGGCCGCCTGCGTGAGATCAAGGAAGACCGCGCCCAAAAGGGTGAAAAGACCATTATTGCCGTTGCCGGATGCGTGGCGCAGGCCGAAGGCGACTTTATTATGGAGCGCGCCCCGACCGTCGATATGGTCTTCGGACCGCAGGCCTATCATGAGCTGCCAGAAATGATGCTTCGCGCAGGCGCCGAGCGCGTGGTGAACACCGATCTTGCGACCGAGGCAAAATTCGACATGCTCCCGGCGTCCGAACTGACACCCACAGGACCGAATGCGTTTGTCTCGGTACAGGAAGGCTGCGACAAATTCTGCACATTCTGTGTCGTACCTTACACACGCGGTGCCGAAAGTTCACGCCGTGTTGCCGATGTGATGGATGAAGTGAAACGCCTCGCCGATATGGGCGTCAAGGAAATCACGTTGCTGGGCCAAAATGTCAACGCGTTCCATGGTGAAAATCCCGATGGCTCTGTTTGGGGCCTGGCCCGTTTGATTGAAGAAGTCGCCAAGATCGATGCGATCAAACGTATCCGCTATACCACTTCGCACCCACGCGATATGGAACAGGATTTGCTCGACGCACACCGCGATATCGAAAAACTGATGCCCTATATGCATCTGCCGGTACAAAGCGGATCAAACCGAATCTTAAAGGCCATGAACCGCAAGCATGAGGCGGATCTTTACCGTGATATCATTGCGAACCTACGCAAAGGCCGTCCCGACATTGCCCTGTCATCCGACTTTATCGTCGGCTTCCCCGGCGAAACGGAAGAAGATTTCGAAGACACGATGCAACTGGTCCGCGATATCGGATACCAGAGCGCGTACTCATTCAAATATTCGGCGCGCCCCGGCACACCTGCGGCGGCCATTCAGGCTGCGCAGATTACGGAACCTGTGAAACAGGAACGCCTTCTCCGCCTTCAAGCCCTGCTTACCAGCCAGTTTGAAGAATTCAACAATCGCACCGTGGGCATGACGGTTCCGGTACTTTTTGAACGCCCGTCACAGCGCGCCGGCCAAATCCAAGGCCGCACGCCGTATAATCAGTCTATCAACGTGCCCGGAAACGAGCGGCTGATCGGCGAAATCGTTAACGTAAAGATAACGGGCGCATCCGCAACCGCGCTGCGCGGCGAGATTGAAACCGTTGAAATGATTGCCAAATCCGCCTGATTTTGTGTTATACTTATCCTATCGCAACAACGTGACGAGGCAGCGCCATAACCAAGGACAATGACAAAAGGGTTTCTCTAACCTTTGATGATAACAGCCTGATCCCCCTTCTCTTCGGGGAACACAATGCAAACCTCCATTATCTCGAAAATGTGCTGGATATCGACATCGCCAGTCGCGGCAACGCACTTTCGATCAAGGGATCGAACAAGGCCACGCAGAACGCCGAAATCATTCTGGATATGATGTGGCAACGCCTGCAGAAAAATCAGGATGTGACAATCGCCGATTTTGACGCCGCGCTTCGATTTGTGAAGGGAGAGCCAAAGACGGGATCGGAGCCGTTGCCCCTTTCCGTGCGCGAAAACTTCCTCGATGAAAAAGCAGGAATAAAAGGCGCTGGTAACCGTGTTGTCACCGCGCGCACCCCCAATCAGGCCGTTTATATTGATGCCATGCGCAAACACGACATGGTATTCGGTATTGGCCCGGCCGGTACGGGAAAAACCTTCCTTGCCGTTGCCGCCGCCGTTGAAATGTATCGCGAAGGAATTGTAGAGCGTCTCGTCTTCACGCGCCCGGCGGTCGAGGCTGGCGAACGTCTTGGCTTTCTGCCCGGCGACATGCTGGAAAAGATCGACCCCTATCTTCGCCCAATTTATGACTCACTGCGCGAACTCATGCCGTCCGAAACAGTGACGAAAAAAATTGCTAGCGGCGACATAGAAATTGCCCCGCTTGCCTTTATGCGGGGACGCACGCTGAAAAATGCGTTTGTCGTACTCGACGAAGCGCAAAACACAACAGCTATGCAAATGAAGATGTTTTTAACCCGTATGGGCCAAAATACAAAAATGGTCATCAACGGAGACCCGACGCAGGTCGACCTGCCCAAGGGAACAATATCGGGGCTACAGGATGCTATCGGCATTCTAAAGGGAATCGAAGAAGTATCGATGATCCATTTCACGGCCGAAGATGTCGTCCGCCACAAACTCGTCGGCAAAATCATTGCCGCCTACGACAAACACGGCAAGCAACATGACTGATGTAGAAATCGATGTATCCGTGCAGGACCCGGCGTGGGAATCTGCATTCGCCGATATTGAAACCATCGTCCACGATGTTGTGCGGCTGGCCATCGAAGCCGGTAAATTACCGGATGATATCAAAGGCAGGGACGTTGAGGTTTCGGCCGTTCTGGCGAATGACGATCTGGTGCATGTTCTGAACCGCGAGTATCGGGGTATGGACAAACCGACGAATGTTTTAAGTTTCGCAAGTCTCGATGCTGACGACCCGCTGCCGCCCGAAGGGCCGGTCCATATTGGCGACCTGATCCTCGCCTATGAAACGCTGGAGCGTGAGGCGGTGGAACAGGGCAAATCCATGAAGGACCATTTTATCCACTTGCTGGTACACGGCACTTTGCATCTTCTGGGCTACGACCACATGGATGACGATGAAGCCACCGTGATGGAAACAACCGAAATAAGAATATTAGAAAGACTGAATATTCAAAATCCTTACATCAACGAAAACTTTGTGCCATAATCGCGGGACTATGTTGAACGAAATGTCAGACGACGAACCGGACCAGCGCCCAGGCGCTTTGAACAAATCCTCTCCCCCCACATCTTCGGCGAATATGCCTGGCACGGGCAGATATGGCCCCGTCGCGTGGTTTAAGGGCCTGATCAAAGGCAAGGAAAGCAATTCCAACAACCTGCGTGAAGCGCTTGAGGAATATATCGAGGAGATCGAGGAAAGCAGCGATCAGCCCTCTATCGATACACACCACGAACTGGTGGCGAACGTCCTTCAGACGCACGAAAAATCCGTGCACGATGTTATGATCCCGCGGGTCGACATTGTGGCAATTGATATCGGCGCGTCTTTTGATGAGTTGAAATCCATCCTTATCGAGAACCAGTACAGCCGGATTCCTGTCTACCGTGACAAGCTGGACGATGTTGTGGGAACCATCCATATCAAGGACGTTCTGGCCCGCCTTCTGGAAGGCAAGGAGATTGTTATTGCCGACATGGTGCGCGAGGTTGAGATTGTGACGCCATCCATGCCTGTCATCGATCTTTTGCACATGATGCGTCAGGACAGGAAGCACATGGCCCTTGTTATGGATGAATTCGGCGGTATCGACGGGCTTGTGACTATCAATGATGTGATAGAGGTTATTGTCGGCGATATTGACGATGAATTCGACGATGAGGAGGAATTCCATGTCGTGGAAAAATCGGATGGCAGCCTGATTGTCAATGGCCGGATGGATATCGACGATTTCGAGGACCGTTACGGCGAAATCCATATGAGTGAGGAAGAGCGCGAGGAAGTGGAAACGCTCGGCGGCCTTGCCATGTTCATCGCAGGCCGTGTACCGGCGCGTGGGGATATCCTGCGCCATTCCTCCGGCATGGTCATCGAAGTTCTGGATGCCGACATGGCCAAAGTGGGCCGCCTGCGTCTGCGCAATCTCCCTCCAAAGGCCTCACCGGACGAGGTATAGACCAGGCACGTCATCCCCTGGCAAGGCAGAGAATGCCCCCCCGACGCTTGTCAAAATGATGGCGTGAAAGGCATAGCCCGCCCTTCGCTTTTCCTCTATGATCCGGCGCCATGAAGTCCGAAAAGCTTAAATCGCTCGTCCTGTACCCAACAGCCCTTGTAATAGGGATCGCCACAGCCTTTTCCATGGCCCCGACATCGATCTGGGGGCTCGGTCTGGCGGGCATCGCCGCGCTCTATGCGCTTTGGAAAAATTCCGTCTCGGCGGCACAATCCTTCCGGATCGCCTTCTGTTTTGCGCTCGGCTACTTTACGACCGGCCTTTGGTGGATCGGCAATGCGCTGTTGATCGAAGGCAATGAATTTGCCTGGGTCTGGCCGCTTTCCGTCATCGGCCTGCCATTGCTTTTATCCTTCTTTACCGCAACTTATCTGGCGCTCGCACGCCTTTTTTCAAAACCCCATGCCTGGGGCGGCGTTTTTGCCTTTGCGTTGATGCTCACCTTCTCCGACTGGTGCCGCGGCCACGCCTTTACCGGATTTCCATGGAATCTCTATGGTTATATGTGGGCCGATACGCTGTCGATGGCGCAAGGTTTCTCCCTGATCGGCGCGTTCGGCATGACCTTCCTGACCACCTTATGGGCGGCGATACTGGGTTACGCCGCCACGACAACACATTCCTCTTGTAAGAAACGCATCGGCGTCGTCCTCACCGTGATTTCTTCCATGGGCTTGCTTTATCTTTGGGGACAGGCGCGGCTTGATGGCAATCCCACTGCATTCAATACCAATGCAGGCGTCGTGGTGGTACAGCCGAATATTCCGCAAACCATGAAATGGGACCCGGACGCGACACAAGATAATTTTATTAAAACGCTCAGCCTCTCGGAAAAATTCGATTTCGGGCCAATCAAACCACGTTCTGTTTTTATTATATGGCCGGAAACAGCGATATCACCCTCCATCTATATGGACCGCAACAATGTCGATCGAATGCAGGCAATGCTCCGCAGCTATACGGATAGTGATGCCTATCTGATCACCGGCATGCTGTTTAGGGACGACAGCGGGGAGGAAGCCAAATTTTCAAACAGCATCGCATTTTTGGATCGGGACATGAATACGCTGGCGCTCTACAGCAAATTCCACCTGGTCCCTTTCGGCGAATTTATTCCGTTTCAAAATCTGATCCCGATCAAGGCCGTGACCGGTTACAGTGGCTTTGAACGCGGGGCCGGCCCTACCACTATTTCTCGCGCCAACGTACCGCCGTTCAGCCCGCTTGTCTGTTACGAGGTCATCTTTCCCGATGATATCGCGGCAAAATTTGCAAACGTACAGCCCCAATGGATTGTGAACGCTACAAATGACGGATGGTATGGCGTAAGTGCGGGCCCCTTCCAGCATTTTGCCCAGACACGCCTGCGTGCTATCGAATCAGGTATCCCTGTGATGCGTTCGGCCAATACCGGCATGTCGGGTATAATCGACGCGTACGGCAGGATTATTGACAGCGCCCCCCTGAATCAAGAAGCCTCGCTCGTCTCCTTGTTGCCCCGCGCACTCGAAAATCGCTCCCCCTTCTGGCCTTGGGCCCTACAGCCACTTTTGTTTTTGGCAAGTTTGGCTTATATCCTGACAGGAGTTTTCTCTAATATTATAAAAATCCGCTCCCGCCTATAAACTAAAGGTTACTATCTGAAATCATTGCTTGCATACCTCAGTAGGCGTTGCTACGTTTGCTACCTTATGAATATTCATGAACGTAGTAACAACAATAAGTAGTGATTTGGGTGATGGCTTCTTCTTTGAAATTGAAAACAGAAAAAACGGTGCAGCCTCGGAAGAAAGGCAAAGCAAATTCAATTGACGAATATGTGGGGACACAGTTGCGTCAAAGGCGTTCGCTTCTGGGCTTGAGCCAGGAAAAACCGGCGGAGCAAGTCGGCATCACCTTCCAACAGATCCAGAAATACGAAAATGGTGCAAACCGTATTAGCGCCAGCCGCTTGTATGAATTCAGCAAGGTTCTGGATATTCCTGTCACCTTCTTCTTCGACAATTACGAGGGGGGCGCGGCGGCCTTTAATATTGGCCTTGCGGAAAATGATCA
>CBFGQF010000103.1:0-6548 GCA_965650865.1 uncultured Alphaproteobacteria bacterium
ACTGACACCCAAAGACAGATTTTGATCGATGATACGCATAGCTGCCGTTTTGAGATGATCGTGGGTTATGTCATCAGACGGTATAAGACGGGCATATTCCTGGAATGTTTTGACAATCTCCCGCCCCCCGGCCCCTTGAAAGATGACGGCGGAAAGCAAACCGTTTTCAGCGAGAAGTTTGGGATAATTGTCCTTGTCCGGCATGGCTGCCTCCTTGGCTGGGATTGAGAGTCAGGCTAGCCCGCGATTGAGGTCAAAACAGGGCGATAATGTAAATATTCCGTATCAATTTCGCGGCGCACAAGCGTGAATGGGTTTGAAAATTAACCGGATACGTTTATCTTATTGCTATGTCAGGATTCTTTTTTATTTTCATGCTGGTCGCCATGCTCCTCGCCCTTGCCTCGCTTTTCGCGGGACTCGTGTCCATGGTTAAGGGCGGTGAATTCAACCAGAAATACGGCAACAAACTGATGCAGGCACGCGTCTATATGCAGGGCCTTGCCCTTTTGCTTTTCGCCCTCGCCTTCCTCACATCCGGCCAATCACAATAAGAAAGGTAATGGTCTCATGAAAATCCTCGTCCCCGTCAAACGCGTGGTCGATTACAACGTCAAAATCCGCGTAAAGTCGGACAATACCGGCGTTGACCTCGCCAACGTCAAGATGTCGATGAACCCGTTCGATGAAATCGCGGTGGAAGAAGCCGTGCGCTTGAAAGAGGCCGGCAAGGCAACGGAGATTGTCGTGGTAAGCATTGGCCCCGCCAAGGCGCAGGACGTGATCCGTACAGCGATGGCCGTTGGTGCAGACCGCGGCATTCTGGTCCAGACCGATGCGCCCATCGATATCGGCGGGGTTGAGCCGCTGGCCGTCGCCAAAATTTTGAAGGCGATTGTGGATGCGGAGAAACCGGACCTGATCATCATGGGCAAACAATCCATCGATGATGATTCCAACCAGACGGGCCAGATGCTCTCTGCCCTTCTTGGCTATCCGCAAGGGACATTCGCCTCGAAAGTGGAACTGGCCGATGGCAAAGTGAACGTCACACGCGAAGTCGATGGTGGATTGGAAACCGTATCCCTGAAACTTCCGGCGATCGTGACAACCGATCTTCGTTTGAATGAGCCGCGTTACGCCGCTCTCCCCAACATCATGAAGGCGAAATCCAAACCAATGGAAACAAAAACGCCGGCCGATTACGGAGTCGATATCACACCGCGCCTTTCCGTTGTCAAAGTGACGGAGCCTGCAAAACGCGTCGGCGGCGGCAAAGTGTCGTCCGTTGATGAATTGATCGACAAATTGAAAAACGAAGCGAAGGTGATCTGACCATGGCCATTCTTGTTATTGCAGAACACGACAACAAAGAACTGAAATCTGCCACACTGAACGCCGTCACAGCGGCCACCAAAATTGGCGGAGATGTGCATATCCTTGTCGCGGGCAGCGGGTCCGGCGCAGTGGCGGATGCGGCAGCGAAAATTGCTGGCGTTTCAAAAGTATTGCACGCGGACGACGCAAGCCTTGAACATGGTCTGGCAGAAAACGTCGCACCGATTATTGTCGAACTGGCGGGTGGCTATAACCACATCCTTGCGCCATCCACAACAACAGGCAAAAATATCCTGCCGCGCGCGGCGGCACTGCTTGATACGCAAATGATTTCGGATATCTCCGCCGTCATTGATGCAGACACATTCGAACGCCCCATTTATGCAGGCAATGCGATTGCCACTGTCAAATCATCCGATGCGAAAAAACTGATCACCATACGCGGCACGGCCTTTGATGCGGCCGCGGCAACAGGCGGCAGCGCATCCGTTGAAACAATCTCCGCCAAAGGCGATAGCGGATTGTCTTCGTTTGTAGGCGCGGAGGTTTCCAAATCCGACCGCCCGGAACTCACCAGCGCGAAAATCGTCGTCTCCGGCGGCCGCGGTCTCGGTTCCAAAGAGAATTTCGTCATCCTCGAAAAACTGGCCGACAAACTCGGCGCGGCGATGGGCGCTTCCCGTGCCGCCGTCGATGCGGGTTATGTTCCGAACGACTGGCAGGTTGGGCAAACAGGCAAAGTCGTGGCCCCGTCCCTTTATATCGCCGTCGGTATTTCCGGCGCGATTCAGCACCTCGCAGGGATGAAGGATTCCAAGACGATTGTCGCCATCAACAAGGATCCGGACGCGCCAATCTTCGGCATCGCGGATTACGGCCTTGTCGGCGACCTGTTCGAAATTCTGCCGGAGCTGACCGAGAAGATTTAACAGCATCCATCCAGGCCATTAATAAAAAAGGTCCGCTTTTATGCGGGCTTTTTTGTGGACATCAGTGGTTTCCAGGCCTAGCGTTATGGGTGTTTAGGGAGGTAGCGCTATGTATACGTATGAATATCAGGACGGCATGATCTACGATGTCATTGGCGACATTCACGGTCATTATGATGAACTGGTCATGCTTTTGAAGAAGCTGGGCCATGTAAGGGAAAAGGGTGAATTCGCAACTCTGGATTTCGTGCCCCTATCCAACAAGCGCGTCATCTTCATCGGTGATTATATCGACCGCGGCCCGAAAAACCTGCGCACAATTGATCTGATCCAGAGCATGGTCGACTGGGGCCTTGCGCATGCCATCATGGGCAACCATGATTTCAACGCCGTTCATTACGCCACGCCCAATCCGGACAGTCCGGGCGAATATCTTCGTCCCCATACGCAAAAGAACCGCGAACAGCATATCGCTTTTCTAAACGAAGTGGAAAACGCGAATTATCAGCGCAGCTATGCCAACACGATCGAATGGATTAAAACCCTTCCTGTCTTTCTCAAAATCGGGAACTACAATTTCGTGCATGCCTGCTGGCAGCCATCGGCCATCCATACGTTGATCGAAGGCGGTTACATGGATGAAAAAGGCGTGTTCACGGAAAAAGGATGGCTTGAAAGCGCAAACCCGCAATCCCCCGCCTTCAAGGCAGCGGAAACATTACTCAAAGGCCCCGAAGAGGTATTCGCCAACGGCTATTCATATGAAGACGCGCATGGTATCGCCCGCAATTCCGCCCGCGTGGCATGGTGGAACGGCAATCCCGCGACATTCAGAAAGGCCTATACGACCATGCCCCTGCAATTCGACTTTCAGGATGTTGCCTATACGCCCGAATCTGAAACCTTGGCGGCCGCAGTGCGTCAGGAACTTCGCGCCCTTCCCAAAGACGAAAAAATATTCATCGGTCATATCTGGGAACATGGAACGCCCGCCCCCTTGTCCGACAGGGTAGCAACGGTGGATTACAGCGTAGCCAAGGGAGAAAAACTCGCGGCTTATCGTATAGACGGTCCACAAACAGAATTGCGGGCAGAGAATTTCATCTGGATTGATGTCGCGGCAGATAGATCGTCCGTCCAAAAGCCCATACCCGCAACGCGGCTCGATTTTATTCCGTCTTGAGTTTGAAGGCAGAGCCCGGCTTCACCGGAATGATTGCGCCTTCGGTGTTGGCATCATCCAGCACCGTGTTGGTCATGATGGCCCCTGTGAAATCCGCCTCTCGCAGATCGGCGCCTTCCAAATTCGTGTTGGTCAGATCAGCCCCGCGAAAGTTCGCCATGCGCATCTTCGCGCCGGAAAAATCGGCGTAAGATAAAGACGCGCCTGTGAAATCACATGGTGAAAATCGCTTGGCGCCATCACCGCTGCCAAACATCAACGGTTCGAAATTGCCCTTGCGAACCTTGGCATGGGAAAACAGCGCGCCTTTGAGCGATGAGCCGCGCATGTCGACCTCATCCATATCACAACGGCGGAAGTCGGATTCATCGAGCGCCGCGCTTTGCAACTGGGTTTTGTATAGGTTCATCCCGAAGAAACGTGCTTTCACAGCCCGGATAGCGGTCAGCGCCTGAAGTTTCAATGTTTCCAGTCCGCGCACGTCATAGCCACTTAGGTCCAGCTGCTTTCCGTTCTTGCCCGCGCTCGCCACCCACACAAGATGGGTTTCGATCAGTTTCGGCAACGGCTCTTCCAGATTGGAAACGGACAAACCGACATTGTCGTCGGTGATCGCCTGAGAGATATCCACTTCCATCGTGCTGATATCCGCCATGTTAACACCTGTCAGGATCGCCGATTCAAGATGCGCGCCTTTCAGCTTCACACCCGTCAATTGCGCACCGGATAAATCCGCGCCGCGAAGTTCAGCATTGCGGAAATCCGCCCCCACAATATTTACCCCTGTCATGATCGCATCGGAAAAATCCGCGGCGTTCGCCATGGAACCCACAAGGCGCGCACCCGAAAGGTTGGCACCGCGGAACGAAACGCTTTCACCTGTGTCATATCGCCCTTGCTGGGCGAAGCCGCCAACGCGCAAGTCTGCCTTGTCGAGGTTTGCGTCCGTCAGGTTGGCGTTTTCAATGCGTGTACCGCGCAGATCGGAACGCGAGAAGTTGGCGTTGGCTAGGTTTGAATCGCTGAGATCACAGGCATAGAGGCGGCTTTCGGAAAAATTCGCCTTGCCAAGGTCCATGCCGCGCATGTCGCATCCGGTAAAATCCGCCTGCCGCATATCCTTGCCCAGAAGCGACAGCCCTTTTAGGTCGACGGCTTTGAGCGTGGCGCGTCTGCCGCCGAGGCGGCCTTCGAGAAAGCGCGCGTGTAATTCCACCATCGCGTCGAGCTGTCCCTGTGTCATGCGTTCGAGAATGTCTTGTACCGGTTCGGACATGGTGATGTTGTAACCCCTAGAAGATTTTATATTATTACATTGTATTTATTAAGAAACCATTCACCGGTTTGGCGAGGCGGAGTGGTTCAGGAATACGTCGAAAAAACGCCGGGTTTGTGCCGATGTCCAGTCGGCATCCCCTTCCAGACGATACAGAATATGACCGTCTTTGCCTATCAGAAAACTGGTCGGAATACCGCGCAAAGCCAATTTTGCGGCTAAATCCCCCTTAGGATCGAAATAGCCCGCAAAATCCCCCAATTCCCGTTTTTTCAGGAAATCGAGGATTTCGGCATGGGTTTTACTGGTATCGAGGGAAACGCCGATCACCCGGATTTTCCCGTCATAGTGCTGTGCAAAGCGTTTGAGCGAGGGCAATTCCACAACGCAGGGCGCGCACCATGTGGCCCAGAAATTGACGAGCAGCCATTCTCCACGGAAATCGCCGATCAGCACCAGCTCCCCCTGCGGTCCGGCGAGCGGCACCTGCGGCAAGGTCTGCGCCTCCGTCGCCGCCAGCACTTTGCCGAAATCATGGGAAAAGTCGAGCAGGATGTCCGCGGGCATCGCCGGCTGGGAGAACGGCTTCGCCGCAGCCTCATCCCCGGATTGCGCGAGCGGATTTGATACAAAATAACCCGCGCCCAGCGCAAGGGTGAACAGGGCAAATCCGAGGATGATCCATAAATAGGTCTTGTGGCGCATGCGTTATCCGTGGTTTTTATAGTGTATGAAACGTCTTACCAAATATATCCCTGTTCTGGTGATTGCCGCCAGCCTTAGCGTATCTGCCTGCGGGATAAAACCGAAAAATCTCGATCCGCCCGCCGGCGCCGAGACCACACCATTTCCCAAAACTTACCCCGCCGAGGGGAGCGAATAAGGACCCGCCACCATGAGAGGATTTGATGAGAAAGACGGCGTCCTGCATGTCGATGGCGTTGCCCTGCCCGACATCGCCCGGGAAGTAGGCACGCCTGCCTATGTTTATTCGGCATCGGTGATCGAAGACCAGTATGCGAAATTGAAAGGCGCCTTACAAACGGCACTGCCAAAAGATCGTCAGCCCTTGCTGTGTTTTGCCAGCAAAGCCAACAGCAATGTCGCCATTCTCTCGCTCCTGCGCTCTCTTGGCAGCGGATGCGAAACCGGATCGGAAGGCGAATTGCGACGCGCGCTGAAAGCAGGGTTCAACCCGAAGAAAATCGTTACAACCGGTATCGGCAAGCTGGAGCGCGAAATCGCGCTGAGCCTTGAGGCGGGCGTTTTGCAATTTAACGTGGAATCCATTCCCGAAATTTACGCGATCAATAACGTCGCCCGGTCGATGAATAAAACGGCAGAGATTGCCTTTCGCCTGAACCCAGATGTCGCGGGCGGCGGACATTCAAAAATATCGACGGGCCGTAAGACTGATAAATTCGGCATCCTGAGCGAACAAATCGACGATGCGTTTGCGCAGGCCGCAAACCTTTCCAACATTCGTGCCGTTGGCCTTTCCATGCATGTGGGGTCACAGGTGTTTGAGGTGGAACGGTTCAAAGAAGCGTTCGCACGTTTCCCCGATGTCGTAAAATCTCTACGCGCACAGGGGCACACGATCACGCGCCTTGATATCGGCGGCGGATTCCCGATTCAATACAACAACGAAAAACTGCTGGATCTTGATTCCTATGCCCAATGGGTGAACGACATTATCGTTCCCCTTGATACCGACATCATCATGGAACCTGGGCGATTCCTTGTTGGCAATGCTGGCGTCATTCTGTCAGAAGTTTTGTATGTGAAGGAATCGCCGGAGAAAAATTTTCTGATCATCGAT
>CBFGQF010000104.1:0-6545 GCA_965650865.1 uncultured Alphaproteobacteria bacterium
TTTCGCCGTAGTAACGCTCGTTTCCGCCTTGATGGTTATCACGGCGAAAAACCCCGTGCACTCTGTCCTGTTCCTCATTCTGGCGTTCTTCAACGCGGCGGGGTTGTTTGTCCTGCTCGGCGCGGAATTCGTCGCGATGATTTTGGTCATCGTCTATGTCGGCGCGGTGGCGGTGCTCTTCCTTTTTGTCGTCATGATGCTCGACATGTCGTTTCAGGATTTGCGCAAAGGCGCGATGCAATATGTTCCGCTCGGCCTGATTATTGGTGGTATTTTGCTTGCCGAACTCGCAATCGTCTTTTTAAACTGGAGCCCTGCGCCGGATGCCGCGATCAATGTCGCTTCGGGTAGCCCTGCGCCGCTCGATGTTGAAAACACCAAGGCGCTCGGCCAGATTATCTATACAGATTACATTTATCCGTTTCAGGCGGCGGGGCTGATTCTGCTGGTCGCCATGATTGGCGCGATTGTTCTCACGCACCGCACACGCCCCGGCGTCCGCAAACAAAAGATTTACGACCAGAATAACCGCACGCGGGAAGAGGCGATGAGCATTGCCAAAGTCCGCACGGGCGAAGGAGTGGATGTATGATGGCTATCGGTCTTGAACATTATCTGGTTCTGGCGGCAACACTCTTTACTATGGGTGTCTTCGGTATTTTTCTAAACCGCAAGAACGTGATTATCATCCTGATGTGCATCGAACTGATGTTGCTCGCGGTGAATATCAATTTTGTGGCGTTTTCATCCTTCCTCGGTGATCTGACCGGGCAGGTGTTCACGCTATTCATCCTGACCGTCGCCGCCGCCGAGGCTGCAATCGGTCTTGCTATTCTGGTGATCTTCTTCCGCAACAAGGGGTCGATCGCCGTCGAAGATATTTCGAGCATGAAGGGTTAATATAATGTCTATCGAATTGCTCGCCATATTTCCGCCGCTCGTGGCCTTTGTGATTGCCTTCCTGTTTGGCAAAATTATCGGTGACCGCGCGGTCCAGCTTTTGACCTGCGCCGGCGTTATCACCGCCGCCGTTTGCTCCTGCATCTTGTTCGTGGAAGTTGTGCTGGGGTCTGAACCCCGCACAGTGACGCTCATGAACTGGTTTACCGTTGGCACCTTCGCCATCGACTGGGCATTACGGATGGATCAACTGACACTCGTCATGATGTGCGTCGTCACAATCGTTTCAAGCTGTGTTCACGTTTATTCGACAGAATATATGCATGAGGATGAGAGCAAGGCACGTTTCATGTCCTATCTCTCGCTCTTCACCTTTGCGATGTTGATGCTGGTAACGGCAGATAACCTTGTTCAGCTGTTCTTCGGCTGGGAAGGGGTGGGGGTTGCGTCCTATCTTCTGATTGGTTTCTGGAATCACAAGGATTCCGCTAATGCCGCCGCGATCAAGGCGTTCGTGGTCAACCGCGTCGGGGACTTTGGTCTGGCTCTCGGCATTTTCGCCTGTTTCGTTTTGTTCGGCACGGTGCAGTTCGATGTGATGTTTGCGAAGGCCGCGGAACTGGCAGACGCCCGCTTCATGTTCTTCGGCTTTGATCTGCCCGCTTTGAACCTTGCTTGCTTGCTCCTCTTTATGGGAGCGATGGGTAAATCGGCGCAGCTCGGGCTGCATACATGGCTGCCGGACGCGATGGAAGGGCCGACGCCTGTGTCTGCGCTGATCCACGCCGCGACGATGGTTACGGCTGGCGTTTTCCTCGTGGCCCGCATGTCGCCGGTGTTCGAATATGCACCGGAAGCTCTGATGGTTGTTACCGTTGTTGGCGCGCTGACCGCGTTCGTGGCCGCAACAATTGGTCTGACACAATTCGATATCAAACGCGTCATTGCGTATTCTACGATGTCTCAGCTTGGCTACATGTTCTTCGCGCTGGGCGTGTCTGCCTATGGCGCGGCGATTTTTCACTTGATGACCCATGCGTTTTTCAAGGCGCTGCTTTTCCTTGGCGCGGGCTCAGTCATCCATGCCCTGCATCATGAACAGGATATGCGCAATATGGGCGGCGTCTGGAAGAAAATTCCGGCAACGTATGCGCTGATGTGGATCGGTTCTCTGGCCCTTGCCGGTGTTCCGTTCTTCGCCGGTTTCTATTCTAAAGACATTATGCTCGAGGCCGCGTTCGCCGACCATACCTGGTTCGGTACGTTCGCTTACTGGATGGGGATAGTCGCCGCGTTTATGACCGCGTTCTATTCCGGCCGCCTGCTGTTCCTCACTTTCCATGGCAAGCCACGCATGGACCATCATACGTATGACCACGCACATGAATCTCCGCCAGCGATGCTGACACCGCTGATTATTCTCTCTGTCGGTGCCTTGTTCGCAGGTGCTCTGGGGTATAACGGATTTGTCGGCAGCGCCGCCGGTGGCCATCATGAAACAGCGGAGGCTGCCATCGAAGCCGGCACGTCCGAAGGGGCGGACCACCCCGCCGAGCCGCCTGTCCATAGCGCTCAAGAAGATCATGAGCCTTCGCTGAACCGTAATGTGTTCTGGGGTGACTCAATAAAGGTCTTGCCTGAAAATGACACGGTCGAGGCTGCACACCATGTTGAATTATGGGTCAAACTGCTGCCGACTGTGATGGGCGCTTTGGGGCTTGTTCTCTCATGGGTGTTCTATATCGCTGCTCCATCCTTGCCGGGCAAAGTGGTGGGGGCGTTCGCGTTCTTGCACCGTCTGTTCTTCCGTAAATGGTATTTCGATGAAGCTTATAACGCTGTCTTTGTTAAAAATTCCATCTGTGCAGGAAATGTCTTCTTTAAGACCGACAAAAACATCGTGGACGGAATTGGGCCGGACGGTGTTGCCGCCCGCTCGCTCGATATCGCAGGTGTGCTTAAAAAATTCCAAACCGGTTACGTGTTCCAGTACGCGCTGGTCATGATTATCGGTGTTATTTCATTGGTGAGCTGGTTCTTCTACCAGTCCCAGCAGTAAGAGGTTTGTGATGTCCCATATTCTGTCTTGGCAGATTTTCCTTCCGCTGCTCGGCGCGCTCGCCATCATCGCGCTGCCGCGCCTGTCTGATAACGCCGCCCGCTGGATCGCGCTCGGTGTTACAACGCTCGTGTTTGGCATATCTCTCATCATGATGTGCGGTTTCGACGGGACGTCCGCCGACTTCCAGTTCGTTGAAAAGTACACGTGGTTCCCGGCGCTTGGCATTTCCTATCATCTTGGCGTTGACGGCATTTCCGTCTATTTCGTCCTGCTTTCGACTTTCCTGACGCCTATTTGTATCCTGTCCGCGTGGCATTCGATCGAGAAACGCGTAAAGGAATTTATGGTTGCGTTCCTGATCCTTGAAACCTTTATGGTTGGCACGTTTACTGCGCTCGATTCCATTCTCTTCTATGTTTTCTTTGAGGGCGTTCTGATCCCGATGTTCATCATCATCGGCGTGTGGGGCGGTCCGCGTCGGATTTATTCCGCGTTTAAGCTCTTTCTATATACCTTGCTTGGCTCTGTCCTGATGCTGGTGGCCATTCTGGTGCTTTATTTCCAGACAGGAACGACCGATATTCCGACCCTGATGGACAATCAGGTCGCAAGCAGCTTGCAAATCTGGCTATGGCTGGCGTTCTTTGCATCCTTCGCCGTCAAAATGCCGATGTGGCCGGTTCATACATGGCTTCCCGATGCGCACGTTGAGGCACCCACGGCGGGTTCCGTCATACTTGCAGGCGTGCTCTTGAAAATGGGCGGTTACGGATTCCTGCGTTTCTCTTTGCCAATGCTGCCCGATGCATCTGAATTCTTCGCGCCGATGGTGTTCTGGCTCTCCGTTATTGCGATTGTCTACACCGCGCTTGTCGCGCTCGTACAAGAAGACATGAAAAAGTTGATTGCCTATTCATCCGTCTCCCACATGGGGTTTGTAACGCTCGGCATCTTCACGGCGAATGCGCAAGGGGTGGAAGGGGCTATCTTCCAGATGCTCAGCCACGGAATTATCTCTGCGGCGCTCTTCCTGTGCGTCGGCGTTGTCTATGACCGTTTGCACACGCGCGAAATGGGCCGCTATGGCGGTCTCGTCAAAAACATGCCGAAATATGCGACCGTCTTTATGGTTTTGATGCTGGGTTCTGTCGGTCTGCCGGGAACATCCGGTTTTGTCGGTGAGTTTCTGACCCTGCTTGGCAGTTTCCAGGCAAATACCTATGTCGCCGTCTTCGCGACGACGGGCGTGGTCTTTGGCGCGGCCTATATGCTGGTTCTCTATCGCCGCGTGATTTTCGGAGAACAAAAGAACGCCGATGCCGAATCCATGCCGGATTTAAACAAGCTGGAATACGGATATCTTGTTCCGCTCACTGTCATGGTCATCGTCTTCGGTGTGGCGCCGTGGCTCGTCATGAACAATATATCACCCTCGGTTGAAAAACTGCTGCGCCACTATCACACATCCAAGGAAGTGTCTGAAAATTACGTGATGGAAGGGGAAGTTCTTACCGCGCCTGTCCTCGTCCAGAAATCGGGAGAGTCCCAATGATCGATCTATCTTCTGCCGCCCTGATGACCCTTTCGCCGGAAATATTTCTGGCGGCATCCAGTCTGTTCCTGCTCGTCTTCGGCGTGTTCTGTGGTGACAAATCCACACCGCTGGTTAGCTGGCTGGCCGTATCCGCCTTCGTGGTTGCCGGATACCTGGTCGTTGATGTCGGTAGCGCCCCCACGGAAATCCTGCGCGGCATGTTTGTCGTCGATCAGTTCGGCATGATCGTCAAATTGCTTCTGCTTGCGGGGCTGGCGGTTTCCATCATCCTTTCGATCCGTTCCATGCAGGAAATAGGCGTATCGCGTTTTGAATATCCGGTCCTGATTATGCTTGCGGGGCTTGGCATGATGATGATGGTGTCGGCGAATGATCTTCTGTCACTGTATGTTGGCCTCGAATTACAGTCTCTGGCAGCTTACGTGCTTGCCTCATTCCAGCGTGACAATGTCAAATCATCGGAGGCGGGCCTGAAATATTTCGTGCTCGGTGCGATAGCCTCCGGCCTCCTGCTTTTCGGATCGTCGATTGTTTATGGTTACACCGGTTCGACCAACTTCAACATTATAGGCAATACTTTGGCCGAAGGGCTGACGGTCGGGGTTCTCATCGGGATGGTGTTCATCCTTGCCGGGCTCTCGTTTAAAATTTCCGCGGCGCCGTTTCATATGTGGACACCGGATGTGTATGAAGGTGCGCCGACTCCGGTCACGGCCTTTTTCGCGCTCGTGCCGAAACTGGCGGCCATTGCCTTGCTCACCCGTCTGCTATTCGACGCCTTCCCTGCGGCCCATGCACAATGGGGGCAGATCATCTGGATTTTGGCGGCGCTGACCATGGCGGTCGGGGCTTTTGCCGCTCTTATGCAGGACAATATCAAACGCCTTCTGGCCTATTCATCCATCGGGAATATGGGGTTCGCTCTGGTCGGTCTTGCTGCCGTTAATGCCGATGGTATCGCCGCCGTTCTTGTTTACATGATCATCTATATGGTCATGACCGCCGGAACCTTTGCCATCGTTTTGTCCATGCGCCGCGATGGAAAACCGCTAGAGATGATCTCCGATTTATCAGGCTTGTCCCGCAATTCCCCGGCGCTGGCCTATGCCCTTGCCATTATGATGTTTTCGATGAGCGGCATTCCGCCGCTCGCCGGATTTTTCGGGAAGTTTCTCGTCTTTAAGGCCGCCGTAGGTGCCGGTCTTTATGGGCTTGCGGTTTTTGGCGTCGTGATGTCGGTGGTTGCGGCCTATTATTACTTACGCGTCATCAAGGTTATGTTCTTTGACGAGCCCGTGCCGAAGTTCGATGGGGGGACGCCTTTCAGTCGCCGCGCTATTACGGCCGTGAGCGTCATCCTCGTCGTTTTGTTTGTTTTTGCGCCTTCGCCGGTGATTGAAACCGCCAACGAAGCTGCCCAGTCACTGTTCAATGTCCCATCAGAACAACAGCAACAATAGCTTCTGGCGTCCGCAGGTGCTCGGCACCGCGCCGAGCACGCAAGACATCGTCAAAAACATGGCGGAGTCGGGGGAACCGGAGGGGCTTGCGATTCAAACCCTTCAACAGACGGGCGGGCGAGGCCGTCATGGCAACACATGGGTATCTCCCATGGGCAACCTCTATCTTTCCGTTCTGCTTCGCCCGAATTGTCCGGCGCACAAGGCAGGGCAATTGGCTTTCGTTGCGGCGCTTGCGCTATCGGATGCGATCGATCAGGTGATTGACACATCCGCGCACCATAAAACGCTCAAATGGCCGAACGATATTTTGATCGACGGAAAGAAGGTTTCCGGCATCTTGCTTGAAAGTGCGCTGACCGGCGCCCATGTTGATTATCTTGTGCTTGGCACTGGCGTGAACATTTTCGCACCGCCCGAAGGGGCAATAGGGCTAGATTCCATTAAATCGCAGCCTGTGTTCGTGAACAAGTTCCGCGACATATATCTGGACTGTCTTCTGGCGCGTTATCTGGAATGGAAAGATAAAGGGTTTGCATTGTTGCGCGATGCGTGGTTAAAACAGGCC
>CBFGQF010000105.1:0-6540 GCA_965650865.1 uncultured Alphaproteobacteria bacterium
TGAGCGGACAATATGAATATATGACTACCGCGCTCCGCGATGACGGTGTGCGGGTCAGTGTGGATGAAGCCCTTCAGGACGCGGATGGCAAGCACCGTTATTATTGCGCGGATTGCAAAAACATCCATCACCGTGATGTCGAGCTTATCCCCGTCAAAGCGCATGAGCATTCCTACACGCGTGAAAAGATGGACATGAACAGGGCACAGCCTGTCGTCACATCACGTGGCGATGTGGTAGAGCGCACTAAAATGGTGTGGCAACCATCGCATTTCAAACGTGCGGGCGGCGCGGAAAAACATGCCTGCGATCACGATGTTGCGTATTCGGCCTTCCGTTCGGCGGTTTTATATTTTAACGGGCATGAAATAGACCGCAAAACCCGCGCCAATTTAATACCCGTGATGCCGCCGCGGCATGGGGCCTTTGAAGTGAATGGCGCAAACGGTGTGCAATTCCGCCAGAAAGGCATGAAACGAAACGGGGTCCGCGATGCGCTGGAATTCGGGCGGCTTTTGAATGTGTTCGAAGATCATGCAGGGCTTCAACATTACCAATATTTCAAAGACCATAAAAACGAAACCAGACGTTTTGCCGAATTCCATTTCGAAGATGGTCGCGCCTTGTTTGATTATCTGGATCGGCACGATGCGGTAGGGCGCGCCAATTCCATTCTTTGTTCCTATGTGATGAACCCGAATACCAGCTATCAGGCGAGGGAAAAAGTGCCGGAGAAGAACGGATTCATTGACCGCGATGTTTCACATCTGCCCGATGGCCGCAAACTCAATGTCTTCGCCCGCGGCAGCAATCACCAATCAATACAGGCTTTATCGAACGCCGCCTATGAGCACGGGGTTTTCAACAAATCGCTGGTGCATATATTCGGCGAATGCTGGATTGAAGACACGTATCTTGATGCGCCCGCGCATCATGTCGAAATTGAAATTTACGATCCGCGGCAAGTGACGCCGTGGAACAGAAAGGGCGGGTTTGTCCCGCCCTATAATCCGTGCTACGGCAACAACGATCTTGTTCTGCCGCTATAGAATAAACTTGCTGAGATCTGCGTTCTTGGCGAGTTCGGAGACGTTCTTCAGAACATAGTCCGCCGTGATCTCAACGGTTTCACCGTTGCGATCCGAGGCTGTGTAGGAAATATCGTCGAGCAATTTTTCCATGACGGTGAGAAGGCGGCGCGCACCGATGTTTTCGACGCTCTCATTGACCTCGAACGCAAGGCGCGCGATTTCATCAATCGCGTCATCGGTGAAATTCAGGGTCACGCCTTCGGTTGCGATCAGGGCCTTATATTGTTTGATCAGGCAGGCATCGGTCTCGGTCAGGATGCGTTTGAAGTCTTCCTGCGTCAGGGCGCGGAGTTCCACGCGTATCGGCAGGCGCCCCTGTAATTCGGCCAGAAGGTCGGACGGTTTGGCGTAATGGAACGCGCCGGAGGCGATAAACAGGATATGGTCCGTTTTGACCGTGCCGTATTTCGTGGCGACTGTTGTGCCCTCAATCAGCGGCAGCAAATCACGTTGCACACCTTCGCGGGAGACATCGCCGCCGCGCACATCCTGCCGCGCCGCAATTTTGTCGACCTCGTCAATAAAGACAATTCCGTTTTGCTGCACGAGGTCTAGCGCGGCCTGCGTGAGTTTGTCATCATCCAAAAGTTTGTCCGATTCTTCGGCCATCAAGACTTCATAGGATTCTTCCACGCTCATTTTTCGGCGCTTTGTCTTGGCAAAGCCCTTACCGAGGATATCGCCGAGATTGACCATGCTCATCGATGCGCCGGGCATACCGGGAATATCCATGAAGCCACCCATCGGGTTCGAATTGTCGGCAACGTCGAGTTCGACTTCCTTGTCCGCCATTTCGCCGCGCCGGAGTTTTTCACGGAAAGAGGCCTTGGTTGTCTCGCTTGCGCCTTCACCGACCAGCGCATTTAAAATGCGTTCTTCGGCATAGATTTCCGCCTGTGCCTGCACGCTTTTACGCATTTTTTCGCGCACCATGTGAAGACCGGCCTCGACCAGGTCACGGATGATGGATTCAACATCTTTGCCGACATAGCCGACTTCTGTGAATTTTGTGGCTTCCACCTTCACGAACGGGGCCTGCGCCAGTTTCGCAAGGCGGCGTGCGATTTCGGTTTTGCCAACCCCTGTCGGACCGATCATCAGGATGTTTTTCGGATAGACCTCTTCCTGCATGTCAGCATCGAGCTGCTGTCGTCTCCAGCGGTTGCGCAAGGCGATGGAGACGGCGCGCTTAGCATCTTTTTGGCCGATGATATGTCGGTCCAGCTCGGAGACAATCTCGCGCGGCGAGAAAGAGGGGATATCGGGGGAGAATTTATGATCTTTCATAGCGTATAAATAAAAACAGCCTTCGTGGTTGAAGGCTGTAATTTAGACGTATTGGGCAAATCTTCAAGGGCTAACGGTGGCCATAAAGCCAATGTTTCTCTTGGCTTCCTTCGCATATTGCTGCTGTGCCTGCCGCGCGGAATCCACGCATGGAAACGGGACAGTTTCATAGGGTATGGTGCCGTTCTTTTCCGCAGAAAAACGCAGGCGCAGGGTATCTTTACGGCCTGTCTGCGTATTGAAGATCATTTTGGCCTCCAGCAAAAGACGTTCGCTATCAACAGGCTTTGCGGTCTGAATGGGCGCGGATTCGACAGCGGCAGCGGCCGGGGCGTTACGCTGTTCGGCGGGCATCAGGTCAGCCGGCGAAATTTTTTCACCGCCGCACAGCGCGGCATTCCATCGCCTCGCCATGGCTTCGTCGCCACATTCAAATAAGACTTCGCTTGCTTCGTAAAGCAATCCGCGTTTCTTCTTCGAAGCGTTTTCAACACGATCGGAAAATTCAATACGCAAGGCGGAACCTTCAATTGTAATGTCCGTCATTGTGAAAGGCTTTGTTTCCTGAAGCCGTTGCATTTCCGTTGCATCACAGATTTCGCGCAGGCTCAGCGCTTGTTTTACCGTCATCTCTATTACCTATATTTATGCGGGGGTCTTTTGCCCCCTTTATATTCGCTTAGAATCCCAGACGCGGGGATTCAGATTCCATTGTGCTTTTTGCTGCATGATCTGCATCCGGTACGGATATTTTAGGCCGCACCTGTTGCTTGCCCATTTCGTCTTGCGATTTGGCGACACCGAGTATTTCGGTGAAATACGTCGTCACTTTGCGCATGAATTCATGATCCTGCGCCCGTTCTTCGGGTGTGCGATTATCTATCATTACAGATCCACGCCGTAATGACGGGAACGGTCAAAGAAAGTTACCGCGCCTTTATTGATAGCCTGTTGTGCCAATGTCGCTTCGGCATTTGTGTCAAAAGGCATGATTTTCTTCGGGATCTTGTCGAAGACCGTGGACGGCTTCAGGCTGATTTCGAGGTTGGGTCCGTTCGCAATGGCCGTCTGGAACGTGTCCTTGGTAATTTGTTCGCTATTGATAAAGCCCGATACCTTCGCAGCCACAACACATAGTTTCATTTTTTCACACCCTTGTTTCTTATTTCTGCAAGTTTTGTGAAAATGCCTTAAATTATTGAAAAAGAGAATCGCAAAGAACGCATGGGCCCCTGCGCCAAGCGAATGGTTAATTGGTTAAAGCGTTTCGACCACGATATTGTGATTGGTATAGACGCAGATGTCGGCGGCAACCTTCATGGCTTTGCGGGCGATTTCCTCCGCCGAAAGATCGTCGCGGTCGATCAGCGCCCGCGCGGCGGCAAGCGCATAATTTCCGCCCGACCCGATGCCGATAATCCCGTCTTCTGGTTCCACCACATCTCCGTTACCGGTCAGGATCAGGGACGTATCCTTGTCGCACACGGCCATCAGGGCCTCTAACTTGCGCAAATATTTATCGGTGCGCCAGTCTTTGGCGAGTTCGACACAGGCGCGGGTAAGCTGTCCCGGATGCGCTTCCAGCTTGGCTTCCAGCCGCTCGAAAAGGGTAAAGGCGTCGGCGGTCGCTCCTGCGAAACCAGCGACGATCTTGCCGTCCTTGCCCAATCTGCGCACTTTTTTCGCATTCGACTTCAGGACGGTTTGGCCCATAGACACTTGTCCATCGCCCGCGATGACGACCTCGCCGCCCTTGCGGACCGCCAGAATAGTTGTCGAGTGCCACTCGGATGCATCAAAGGGATTGTAGGTGATATTTTTCATGTCCTATGACATGGACCGTGCGGCGGGTTTCGTCAAGGGCCCGCGCCGTCCGGGACGGGCAGGGCCGAATTTCATTGAAATTTCCGGATAATCGTGTAGGCTCAAAGGTAATAAAAATAAAGAATATTTACAGGGAGCATAGGAATGAGAACACGAGGCCTTTTGACAGGCGCGGCGCAGTTTGCCGGACATTTGATCAGGCATCCGGTAAAAACGACCCTCAACACAATCGAAGGTATCAAAACGGGGCCGGATTTCCCCGATAATAAAATTATTACAGGTCTGGCAGGCGCGGGCGGCCTGGCGGCGGCCTTTGTCGGCGCCATCAACCGCGATCCCTTGCTGACCGGCATAGGGCTGACCTTTGCCTCTGTCGCAGGAGGAATCTATGAGCAATCAGGAGCCCGCATTCGCGCCGAAACACACGCCGCCCGGGCGGCGGAAGAGGTGCTTAGCGAAAAGCCTGCCCCCGCAGCAGAGAATCCGGCGTCCGAAACCGCCAAAGCGCAAGAGGCAGAACCGGAGCCCGCAAAGATGGAGGACCTGATCACGCCTGCAGCAAAGCCTGTCTTTAAGCCGAACCTGCCCCGTCCGAAGGGAGCAGAGGGCGGCCCATAACCAGAGGGACCACAAATCTGTTCGCTTCTCGATTTTTCCGGCCAATAGGGCGGAACGGCTTGCGGTTGTCCGCTGTTCCTAATAGATTGTAAGCACTGAACATTCATATTTAGGAACAACAAGATGATGGAATTTTTGACGCAGCCTTTTCTGGGCGAGGCCGTATGGATCTGGCTGGCGCTGGCTACGTTCGTGACGACTGTTTTGTATCTGGACCTCGCGGTCTTCAATAAACACGATCACGTCATCGAAATGAAGGAGTCGCTGAAACTGGCCGCGGTTTACATGTCGTTCGGCCTGTTGTTCGGACTTTGGGTCTGGTATCGCAACGGCCATACCGATGCCATGGACTATTATACCGTCTATATCCTCGAACAGACGCTATCCCTCGACAATCTGTTTGTCATGTCTATCATCTTCTCAAGCTTTTCCATTCCCAGGGAATATCAGCACCGTCTTCTGGTTTACGGGATCATCGGCGTTGTCGTGTTGCGCGGCGCAACGATTGCCGCCGGCGCGGCGTTGGTCCAACAATATGACTGGGTTCTTTTGATCTTTGCAGGGATCCTGTTCCTTACCGGTATTAAGCTGTTCAAGGAATCCGGCGAGGAAGTGCGAGAGGATTATTCGCAAAAACCGATCGCAAAATTTCTGGCCAAACATTTGCGCGTGACGCATGAAATCGACGGGCATAAATTCTTTATCAAAACAAAAGATGTGGCTGGCAAGATAGGCTGGCATGCAACGCCTTTGTTTCTTGCGCTTTGCGTGATTGAATTTACGGACTTGCTGTTTGCGTTCGATTCCGTTCCGGCGGCGCTTGCGATTACAACCGATCCGTATATCGTCTTTACAGCGAACATCTTCGCGATCCTTGGCCTGCGCGCCATATTCTTTGCGATGGAACATATTATCCACCGTTTCGTGTATTTGAAGTACAGCCTTGCGATCCTTCTGATGTTCATTGCAGGCAAGGTATTCTATACGCAGCTGATGGGTGAGCATATTCCGGCGGCGCTGTCGCTCGGTTTGACGGTTGCCATACTGGCGGCGGGGATTATCGTTTCCCTGATGCGCACCAAGGTCAATGATCCGGTCCAACATTAAGGCCCGCAGCATGAGCGTAAACCGCACCGCGCAAGTCGAGCGCAAGACAAAAGAAACCGATATTTCGGTTTCCGTGAATCTGGATGGGCAGGGCAGCGCCGATAACAAGACCGGTATTGGTTTTTTTGACCATATGCTGGACCAGCTCGCAAAGCATGGCCTGCTTGACCTGACTGTTCGCTGCAAAGGCGACCTTCATATCGATGCGCACCATTCGGTCGAGGATACGGGGATTGCGCTGGGACAGGCGATTAAACAGGCACTGGGCGATAAGCGCGGCATACGCCGTTACGGCCATTCCTATGTTGCGATGGATGAGGCGCTGTCCCGTGTTGCGCTCGATTTATCCAATCGTCCCTATCTTGTCTGGAAAGTCGATTTTACGATCGACCGTCTGGGTGAGCAGATGGAGACCGAATTGTTCCGCGAATTTTTTCACGCGTTGGCGCAGACAGGCGGGATTACATTGCATATCGAAAACCTTTACGCCGACAACAACCACCACCGTATCGAGAGCGTATTCAAGGCCTTTGCCAAGGCGATCAAGATGGCCGTTGAAATCGATCCGCGCGCGGGCGACCGGGTGCCCAGCACCAAGGGCATGCTGTAGATC
>CBFGQF010000106.1:0-6494 GCA_965650865.1 uncultured Alphaproteobacteria bacterium
TGATTTTCCCGCCGTTCTTGCTACATATCTGCCCATGAGTGCAGATCACAACAGCGTGCGTCCGTGGCGGATGATCCATCGCCGGAAAAGCCGGAAAATCTGGGTCGGGAATGTTCCCGTTGGAGGCGACGCCCCCATCACGGTGCAGTCGATGACGAACACCTTAACGACCGACGTTGCGGCGACCGTGGCACAGGTCAAGGCACTGGAGGCGGCGGGGGCGGATATCGTCCGCATTTCCTGTCCCGATGAGGAAAGCTCGGCCGCGCTCAAAGATATTGTGGCGCAGGTGAACGTGCCCATCGTTGCCGACATTCATTTCCATTACAAACGCGCGATTGAGGCGGCGCAGAATGGCGCGGCGTGCCTGCGCATCAATCCCGGCAATATCGGATCGGCGGACCGCGTCAAGGAAGTCATTCAGGCGGCGAAGGATCATAATTGTTCCATCCGCATCGGCGTGAACGCCGGAAGCCTCGAACGTGATTTGCTGGAGCAGTTTGGCGAGCCGTGCCCCGATGCAATGGTGGAGAGCGCAAAACGCCACATTCAAATTCTGGAAGATCACGATTTCTTCAATTTTAAAATTTCCTGCAAGGCATCGGATGTGTTCATGGCGGTTGCCGCCTATATGCAACTTGCCGATGTGTGCGATTATCCGCTGCATTTGGGGATCACAGAGGCCGGCGGCCTTCGTTCCGGCACCATCAAATCATCGATCGGCATGGGCAATCTTTTGTGGGCGGGCATTGGCGACACAATCCGCGTATCTCTCTCCGCCGATCCGGTTGAAGAAATCAAGGTGGGCTTTGATATTCTCAAATCACTCGGCCTGCGTCACCGCGGCGTGAATATCATTTCATGCCCGTCCTGCGCGCGTCAGCAGTTTCAGGTGATTGAAACCGTGGCCGCGCTCGAAAAACGCATCGCGCATATCACAACACCGATGACCGTTTCGATTATCGGCTGCGTCGTGAACGGCCCCGGCGAGGCGCTTATGACCGATATAGGTCTCACAGGCGGCGGGCAGGGGAATCATCAGGTATTTATTGGCGGGGAAAAGGCGCACCGATTCAATCACGGCGATATGTCGATTGTCGATCACATTGCGGCGATGATCGAAGAAAAAGCCGCGCAAATAAACGCGGCCCCTTCCGATACAATCGCGGCGGAATAATTATCCGAACTTGCGTTCCTGTATCGCCTTTATGACGATTTTCATTTCCTGTTCGATTGCTGCCTTTTCGTCCGCGAAGGATAGCGTTTCTTCCATCAATCCGCCGGTCAGTCGCTTAAACGCGACATAGCGGCGTTTGGCATCGACCTCATGGGCAAAATCTTCATTCATTTCTTCAAGTATGTCTTGTGGGATAGCATCACCCATAAGGGCGGCCATCTCTTCCGCGGCCTCTTCGCGGCGAACCCACGCATCGATATCATCGATCGGCGTGCCGAGCTTTTGATTGATTGTCTCCAATGCTATGAGCGCCTGCTGCATTTGTTCATCGCCAAAAACAAAATCATCCGGAATGTCATAGGCCGTGCCGCCGCTGATTAAGGTCTCCGCCATCGCCTTGACCGGGCCGGTGATTGTCTGGAACGCAATCTCGCGCCGTGCGGCGTCCACGCCTTTGCGTAAATGTGCGGGCATATCGGCCATACGCGTGCTGTTGTAATAATGACGACCATTCAGGGCATCCATCTCACGCGCAACATCGGCGCGGAACAGCCATGTTTGTGCGTCATTCGGGCGCAGGAACGATGCGTGCTCGATCACCTTCATCGCTTCCTTGAAAAGCGTCTTGCGGCGATGAGGTTCGTTCAACTGGTCGTGAAGCGAGGCGAAGGCGCGGCTCAATCCATTGGCAAGTTGTTCGAAGAAGGAAGGTCCGCGTTTAATGTCTTCTTTTGGCTTTTGTCGTGGTGGCGGTGTCAGGACGATGATGTCTGCCGTTGGTTGCCTTTTAGGAGTGTAATTTTCCAGCACGTAATATTTATAATCGTATTTATCGCGTGCGACTTTGTTGAATTCCTCCCTCATGGAAATTGAAGGCTGCTTATGGTCCCATTTGTTATAGAGGTAGTATTCCTTCTTACGTACGTTCTCGCATTCGGCGTTTTTGCGGAATACATCACCATAGAAGTCGGATGGGCGGGGGCTGGGCTGCATTGTTTACACCTTTAACGTCACGAGACCATACATATATATGTAAATATAGGCAAGAAAAATGTCCTTAAAACATTTATCGTTTAAAAACAATCAGTAAGGTGGATTTTTGCAATGCGCTTTCTATCTTTGTTACACTAAATAGATTGGGAGGGCGTATATGGCGCAAAACCTGAAATCCACCCTGCTCGGTGTGTTCGAGCTGTCCATTTTCATGCCGTCTTTCCTGTCCCGCTTTTCGGACCGGCGCGAAGACGCGATCCGCTCCTTCATCTTTCCCGCGATTTTATACCCGCTTGTGGCCATGGCTTTTGCGTTTAATCAGGCGGTCCCGCCGGACGCCGGATTGATGGCCGCGCATGCGCTTGTCACATGGGGCGGGTTGTTCCTGTTTTATGCGATCATCCATATGCTGGCCCGCGCCGTGAAACGCGATGATTTTTTCTGGCAGACGGTGAATATGCTCAATTGCCAGTCGATCATCAGTTTTATTTTGCTTCTGCCCTTGGTCGTGCCCATCGTTATGGACGGCGAAAAAATCGGACAGGGGGGCTTAACGACCTATTGGCTGACCGTCCTTCTGGTCGGTATGGCGTATAAGGCGTATATCATTGCGCACGGGCTGCGCCTCAACCTGCCGCTCGGTGGGTTCCTCGCCACCATCAATCTTTATATCTCTGATATATCCTACAAATTCCTGATGGATCTCACCCCGCATGACTGGGTGTAATCAGGGCTTGGGTTCTGTCGCAGAAAGGGGGGCTTTTTCTGGGCCCCGCGTTTCTTTTTCTGCTACCCTGTTTCCGACTGTATCATCGCCAGTGTAAGCTAATGCTGCCTCGCGTTGTTGTGGTGTGAGTAGGGCGAAAAAACCTGTTACCTTGACGGGTTTATTATGATGCGGCATTCTGACCTCGATTTTCAATAAATATAATCCTTTGTTATGCCTATGAAATGGGCTTGTCAATTGCCCTACAACCCCGCTAAACAGCTTGTCATGGATTACATCGAAAAGCTCCAACCCGCCGCCGACCGTTACAAGGCCATCGCCGACCAGATGTCGGCAGGGGGGCTTTCGGGCGAAGAATTTGTAAAACTGTCCAAGGAATACGCCGAACTGGGCGAAATCGTCGCGCTTTTGAATGAATACAAGGCGGCGGTTCAGGGGCAAAAAGATGCGCAGGATATGCTCACCGATCCAGACATGGCAGAGATGGCGCAGATGGAACTGGACGAACTCGCGGAAAAAATCCCGGCCCTCGAAGACAAAATCAAGATTGCCCTATTGCCACGGGACGAGGCCGACAGCAAGAACGCCATCGTCGAAATCCGCGCCGGTACCGGCGGGGACGAAGCGGCCCTGTTTGCGGGCGACCTTTATAATATGTACGCCAGTTATGCGCGGCTTCAGGGCTGGAAAGTCGAAGTCATGGATATGTCCGAAGGCACGATGGGCGGGTATAAGGAAATTATCCTTAATATTTCAGGGGATTACGTGTTTTCCAAGCTCAAATACGAATCCGGCGGCCACCGGGTGCAGCGTGTGCCAAAAACGGAAACACAGGGCCGCATCCATACCTCCGCCGCCACCGTGGCGGTGCTGCCGGAGGCCGAAGATGTCGATATCGACATTCCGGACAGTGATCTGCGCTTTGAAACCTTCAAATCGTCCGGCCCAGGGGGGCAATCGGTCAATACCACCGATTCCGCCGTCCGCGCGATTCACATTCCAACCGGCTTTTTCGTGGCCATTCAGGACGAAAAATCCCAGCACAAAAACAAGGCCAAGGCGATCAAGATCCTGAAAACCCGCCTTTACGATATGGAACGCCAGAAAAAAGAGGCGGAACGGGCGGCTGAACGCAAGGGGCAGATCGGTTCCGGTGACCGGTCCGAGCGCATCCGCACCTACAATTTCCCGCAAAGCCGCCTGACCGACCACCGGATTGGCCTCACTCTTTATAACCTTGAAGAAATCATGATGGGGACGGGGCTTGGCGAAGTGATCGACACGATAGTCACGGAATCTCAGGCCCAGCAGCTCGCGGCGCTGGAAGTTTAAACAACATACATTGCCCGTACCGGATGGTACGATACGATTCGTACGGAATCCGTACAGGCGTATATGTACTTTTATTAGTATTTACAATTTGTTAACCACGTTTTTTCACGTGAAACTTTGCTTTTTCGCGGCATGTTTGGCAAAGCCGGTGGCGATATGCTACAACCCCCTCCGTAATGAATGAAAAAGCCCCCGAAACCCTGAGCGAATTGATGTCCCGCATCCGCGCGAAACTGGCCGCTGCCGGTGTCCAAAACCCGGCGCTGGATGCCCGTATTCTGGTGCGAGAGGGGGGGCAATTTTCGGACGAAAACATGCTCTCGGGGGGCTCTGTGCCCCTAGCGGCAGAAGTAATTGAAAAAATTGAAAAAATGGCCGATGCGCGGGCGGCAGGGGCCCCGGTTTCGAGGCTGATCGGGCGGCGTGAATTCTGGGGGCTCGATTTTGCCATTACGGAGGACACTTTGGATCCCCGTCCGGACACCGAAATATTGATCGAAAAGGCCCTCCTATTTGCCCGTTCAAAGGCCGCTGAAGGGGCTATACCGCCGCTGCGCATTCTGGACCTCGGCACCGGGTCCGGCTGTATCCTGATAGTTCTATTAAAGGACTTACCAAATGCCACGGGCGTTGGCATTGATATCAACCCCGGCGCGGCCAAGGCGGCGGAGGCCAACGCGCAGGCGCACGGCGTGGCCGATAGGGCCGAATTCCGCATAGGGGATTGGCTGGAACCGCTTGAAGAGGAGGAATCGTTCGACCTGATTGTATCGAATCCTCCTTATATACCGGAATCGGACATCCCGAATCTGGCCAAAGAAGTGCGGAATCATGACCCGATTCTGGCGCTTTCGGGCGGTGTGGACGGTCTGGATCCGTACCGCCACCTGTTGATGGGGGTAAAAAAACATTTGAACTGTGGCGGGCGTGCCCTATTCGAATTTGGCGCCGGACAGGCCCCGGATATTGCGCGACTCGTGGACGACTCTCACGCGACTCTGCTTGGCATATATCCCGATCTGGCAGGAATTCCGCGGGTCGCCGAAGTGTCATGGGGATAAAGAAAAAAATAATTGAAAACAGGGCTTGAGCAGAATCGAGACAGGGATGTATGGTCATGAAGCTCAAGACAACGCTGTCGGTCGGTGAGCCCTTAGAGGGATTTGGGAATTAAGACAGCTTTTTGACACAGATCAGTCTTTTTCTTTGCAACTGGAGCAAATCAGTCTACAGTTGTACGTGTGAACGATTCTGTTGATAAAAACGTTGATAAGAGTGTTGATAAGTTTAAAAACAACGGGAATAGAAGAAGTTATAGGGATACCACAACATGAGACATGGCTCCGCGAATAGACGTCCACGCAACCGCAATCATGGCGGCCAGGGCAATGGAAACCGCCGCGGCACACACAATCGTAACCAGATTTTCGATAGCAACGGCCCCGATGTACGCATTCGCGGCACCGCCCATCAAGTCTGTGAGAAATATCTTGCCTTGGCCAAGGACGCGATGGCGACAGGCGATGTCATTCAGGCCGAAAATTACTTGCAACATGCCGAACACTATCAGCGCATCATCAATAGCTGGGGTGAGGATGTCCAGTCGGCGCCACGTCAAAATGAAGCATACGCGGCCCAGAACGATCAGCCGCAGGATGACGATTTATCATTGCCTGCCAGCATCTTGGGCGGCGAAGTTAAAGTAGAGAATGAGCGTACGGCCGATGTCGATGCGCGCGAAGAAATGTTAGAGGCTGTGTAACCTTAGCGTTGCCGGGTAACAATTTGTAACAATGAAGGAAAGACGGGGCATGGCCCCGTTTTTCTTTGGAAGGTAGCCATCCCAGGCGCGGATGTGGATTGGCCGGACCCGAATGACGAAAATATGGCGCTTAGATAAACCAGATGGCCCGCATATGCGTATATAGTTAGAGGAAATTATCAAAGGGGCGTTTTTACCTTGATATTTTCCATGGCATTTTTACCTCTTTGAAGGATAATTCCCCTATACTTGAACCCTCGTAATCAACCGGATCCGTCACATGGAATTTGATCGTTTTACCGAAAAATCCAAATCCCTTTTTCAAAAGGCCCAGACTTTGGCGATGAGGCACAATCATCAGTCGCTGGAGCCTGAGCATCTGCTCAAAACCATGCTGGATGACGAGGACGGCCTGACGGACCGGCTGATTCAGGCGGCGGGTGGGGATACGAATCGTATCAAAAAGATGGTCGAACAGTCTTTGGCCCAATTGCCTGCGGTTA
>CBFGQF010000107.1:0-6429 GCA_965650865.1 uncultured Alphaproteobacteria bacterium
TGGGCGATAAAAAATACGCCCCGCGTTTGACGGCGGGGCGCATTCTTACTGAGGACTACTCTGCGAGATTCTACCGCAGTCTCAGAAGCTCTTCGGTCATCTGGTCGACCGTTGTGATGATTTTCGTGTTGGCCGAGTAGGCACGCTGGGAAATGATCAGCTTCGAAAACTCGTCGGCAAGGTCGACGTTGGACATTTCCAATGTCGCGGGTTCGATAAACCCGGCACCGCCCGATCCGGCCTCACGCAGGTTTTCTTCCCCTGATTCCTCCGTTTCGGAATAGGCCGTGCCGGAGACTTCCTGCAGCCCGTTCGGGTTGGAGAAGGTGATCAGCGGCATTTTGTAGAGTTTCGAGGTCGCACCGTTCGAGAAGCGGGCAATCACGAAGCCTTCGCGGTCGATATCCACGCCAACCCGCAGGCCGAGTTCGGCCCCGTTCTGGTCGGCGAAGAGGACCGTATAGTTCCCTGCGAACATACTGTGGCGGGAAATGTCGACATCGATCGCCTGTATGGCGGAGCCGTTGCCCCAGTCAATGGCACCGAGTTCGATATCGCGGTTGCCTTCGGTATCGGGAAGGGCGTTCAGCGTCCCGTTCGAGGTCATGTTGATCAGGCCCGTTGTCATGGTGTTGTTTTGCGGGTCGATCACGCGCACCTGCCACCAGCCACGCGGATTATAGAGGGAGTCGCCCGGCAAATATTGCGGCGCCGGGAAGCTGCGGCCAGAGATCGGATCGCCCGCGCTGTATGGCGGGGAATCGAGCGGACCACCGTTATCATACTGACCACCCGTCAGGTCGTTCGATTGATAGGAACCAGCCGGGATGCCGAGGCCAGAGAGCGCGGTGCCCGCGCCGACGTTGGCAAGGTCAACGGATTGCGCTGCGCCGCCTTCGAATTCATCGCGCATGATGATGAGCTCGCCGTCATTCCCGATGGTCGCGGTGACGCCTGCCACGTTGGTGTTGATGTCGTTGATCAGCTCACCCAGCGTCGAGACGACCACATCGCCCGGAACGCCCGCCGCTACGCCGACGTCATAGGTGCGAAGAACCGCGCCGCCGTCGATGGCGATGGTGAACTGGGATTGCGGGGCAATGCCGAGATCGTTCATCAGGTTGGTGGAGGCCGTTGTGTTGCTGATGTTCGATGCGGCCGTGCCTTGCGGGCCGTAAACTTTTGTATATTCAAACGTCACGGTCTGCGATGCGCCGAGAGAGTCGTACATCGTGATGGAACGGGTGAAATCCGCACCTGCGGTAAGCGCCGTTTCCAGATGGCTGGTCACCAGCGGGTTGGATGAGCGGACATCTGTTTCCTGTTGGTCGAGAGTCAATGCGATTTCCGCCGTTGTTGTCGGACGCGTCAAACCGCCAAGGAAGGCCACATCAACAGGAACCAGCGAGGCAAGGTCGCCCTGGTTTGCCGGCAAATTGCCGTCCTGATCGAGCGGCCAGCCATACAGGTAGAAACCTGCCGTGTTGGTGAGGAAGCCTTGCGCGTTTTCGCTGAACTGTCCGTTCCGTGTGTAGAGCCATTGCGAAAGGCCCGATGTGTCTGTATCGCGTTTGATCGGATAGAAACCGTTTCCGGAAATGGATGTATCCGTGGAAGAGGACGATTGCTGGATCGGCCCTTGCGATGTCACGCGCTGGATGCGGTCTACCGACACGGTACCCGGAGAGTAGCGGGAGCTACGGCCTTCTGTCGTCACCAGCGAGAAGAAGGCGGCCTCGGAGCGTTTAAAGCCCACCGTGTTGACGTTAGCGATGTTGTTGGCGATCATCGCGGTCGATTGCGACTGCGCCGAAAGGCCCGAAACGCCTGTATATAAAGATCCAAATAAGCTCATAGTTTACCTCCTTGTAGGGTCATCAAGTCGTCGTCGTTGTTGGTTGTGTTGCTGTTAATACGGAAGATGCCGGAACCGCACGGCCGTTAATCACGACATGCGCAACGCCGCCCTTCGATTCAACGCCGTTCACACGGCCGGAGAGATAAGAGTAGGCATCGATACGATTATTTTCCGTGGTGATGGCATCAATTTCCACGCGGTAATTGCCGGTGGCAAGGTTCGATCCATCGGTTTTCTTGCCATTCCATGTAAAGACATTGTTGCCCGGCATTTGCGAGATGTCAGCAGAATAGACCAGCGTGCCGCCATCATCGTAAATTTTGAGCGTCGAGCGTGCGGCTTTTTCCGTGAGGTTGTAGCCGATCTCCACTGGGGCGCCACTGTAAACAAGATTGGGTGTCTGGTACGTAACATCCATGCCCACATAGCCAAGGGCGGATGCCGCGTTGGATGTCTGCGTTGTCTTCGCATTGGCGTTGACAATCGATGAGATAGGCACTGCGCGTTCACCCACCAAGACATAGACAACGCCGTTCTGGGTTTCGATCCCGGACACATGGCCCGTGACCACGGTCGTGTTTTCGATCGCTTCGTCATTTTTATCAAGCGCATCGACCTTGACCGTATAGGTGCCCGAACTGACGGCCTCACCATTCGTCTTGATACCGTTCCATGTGAACGCATTCATGCCCGCGCCCTTTGGCGCATCGGAGCTGTAGACCAGTTCCCCGGCTTCATCGTAAATATTGACCTTGGCGCTGACCGCTTCTTCGGACAGGGCGTAAGTGATATCAATAGGTGTTTTACCATCGTAGTTCATCTCGCTGCTGATATAGGAGATATCCATACCGACATATCCAAGCGCGACGGAGGAAATGGAGGCCAGTTGCAAGGCCACGAGGTTATCGAGTTTCGCGTTGGCGTTGATTTGCTGTTCCACCTGTGAGAACTGCACCAACTGGTTCGTGAATTCCGTGGAATCCATCGGGGACAGGGGGTCCTGGTTTTGGAGCTGCGTCGTGAGCAGCGTCAGGAACTGCGAGAAGTCTTCCGCGAGCGCTATACGCTGGCTGCCTGTATTGACCGCCTGCTGCGCCGCGCCTGTCGATGTTACGTCTGTGACTGTTGTCATCTTGCGCCTCTATTCCTACGCCATAATGTTGTAGCGGACATGGCCTGTGGCTGAATCCACCGACCATGTCATGGTTGATTGTTCGACATCGGCGGTCTGTTCGCCCGCCTTGGCATTACCGCCGGAATTGTTTTCACCGCCGCCCTGACCATTGTTGTTTGGCGTGTAGTCCGATCCGCCCTGTGCCAGTTCAAAGCTTAGGGAATTGCTGTTCGCGTCAAAGCCTGCGTTCTGCAGTGCGCGTTCCAGCATCAGGCCGTCCCGTTGCAGCATCAGATAGGTTTCCGGCTTTTCGACAGTCAGGTGGGCTTTGACCATTTTATCCTTGCCGAACTCAAGGCGGATGTTGACAGAACCCAGTTCCGGCGGATCGAGGCGCAGCGTCATCGTATCGGACACGCCTTCCTTACCGGCCTTTGTCATCGTGGCGGCAACCAGTTGCGTTGCCGGATGAGGCTGGCCTGCCTGCGCGTTGTTAGCGGTCATCGTAGCAGCCTGTGCCGCGGGACCGAGATTCAGGGAGGAGGAAGGGGCCAGGCCGATCTGTTCCCACGCCGCCGCATTCACATCGGATGTGAACATCGAAACCGGAACCAGCAATTCACCGCCTGAGCCAACGATTGCGGGTTTGGCGGCGCTATTTTGGGCTTGCGTCGCCACGGCAAGATTGTCCTTGAAGTTCATCGCGGCCTTCTTGGCATCGGCATGCGTCACGTCGCCGCCAATATCTTCGGTGCCTTCGATAAGGTCGCCGTCGAAAGAAGCCCGTGTGTCAACTTTTGTTGTAATTCCGGCTTCTGGGTCAAGAGTTTCATCCATGACTGGCGCAGATGGAAAGGCCGATGCAGACTTGGCTTTTGTTTGGGTTTGCAAAAGCGCGGCATCGTCTTCGCCGCCGACATCAAGGGCATTGAGCTGGGCCGCGAGGTCATCCGTCGGTTCCGTCGTTTCATTGATGCCGTTTAGAAGGGCTGTCTTTGTATTTGCCGGTGTTTGCGGGATCAGATTGCCGACACCGGCGATCAAATCTTCCACCGTGATATCACGGCCAAGTTTTTCTTCCAGTGCCTTGATGTTATCCGATACCTGCGCGATTTCGGACGGGGTCAGGCCGAACGCAATGAGAAGGGGCATCGGAATATCTTCAACCGGAGTGTCCTTGCTGAGTGTACCGGATTCAAGAGCGGAGAGGCTGGCCTGTAGGTTGTCCGAACGGGTTTGCAGTTTGGCCAGTACCTGCGCGAACAGGCCTTCCTTCTGCGCATTCTCGGGCAATACATTTTTCAGATGGTTGATAACGTTGTTCGTCAGTTCCAGCGAGGATTTCAATTTATCCGCGCCGTCATTCGCGGCGATGGGCAGGACGATATTGCCGTTTTCATCGAGCGTGTGGTTGGCAAGCGCGATTTGTAGCATGGCAAGCGGGTTCGTCGCCTGTGGTTTGCTGCCCTTGTCCGTAAGGAGAAGAGAAGGATCGGCGGCCTTATTATCATCTGGGGCGATGATATTGTTGGTAAGCCCGCTCGCGGCTGGATCGACAGGGGCCTTGTCGCCTTTGAGCAAATCTCCATTCATAAGGGAGGAAAAAATCATATCCCAGAAATTGCCGCCCCCGGCAATATTTGCCGTGACGCCCGAAGATGCGCCGCCGAGCGGAGAACCGGATCCTTTGGAAATTTGTGTCGTAGCAATTGGGTTTATGTCTGACATTCTGTCTATCTCCCTTTAAGCTCTTTCATCGAGGCCGATCAGGGCCTTAGTGCCTTTTTGCATTTTGCCCGTTGCGCCATAGGCAAACTGGTTCTGGCGTTCGATCTCGGCCTGTGCACCTTTCATGATGCGTTCGCCCAGCAATCTTGTGGCGTTGCGCATGCGTTCGATCCGTTCACGGTTGATTTTGGCGGTTTCGCCAAAGCTCTCCTGCAGGCGTTGCAACTGGTCCTTCAGTTTGGCATCGGCCCCTTTGATGTCATCAGGACGCGCCATCAGGGCATTGACGAGGGTTTCATAACGGCGGCCCGCATCGATTTTTTCTTCCTGAAGGTCCATGAAGGAGCGGGTAGAGCAGGCGGCCAGTGCATCGTTTTCTTTCAGCATCACATCACGCAGCGCGGTGACGGCGATAATGGTGTGGAGAAGCGCGACATTGATGTCCGCCGGAACTTTATAATCCGGGGAGGCGGCTGGGGCAGGCAGGTCGTTCGTCTTCATGATCATAGGGCGTCTCCTGAATTCAACTCTTCGGAATTACCTTGCATATTCTGTGCCAATTTGGCGCCGCCGGCCTTTTCCTGCATCTCGATCATCTGCGCCTTGACCATGTCGGCAATGCCCAGCTGACCCGTTTGTGCGACCATCTTCCCGTATTCATCAAGCATGAACCCGCGGAAAATCTCTTCGGTTTTGCCGCCGCCGAACAGGCCACCGGTTTCGATTCCCTCAAACATCGGTTTCATCATTTCGGTGACGAACATCGCCTCGAAATCGCGGGCGGATTCTTCGATTCTGGCCATGTCGATGGATGGTTTTGCCGTCATAGACATCAGGGCGGGGTTTTTGGAAAGGGAAGAGAGTTCCATCATTCACCTACATCGTCGTAATATCGGCATGGAGCGCGCCCGCGGCTTTGATCGCCTGCAGGATCGTAATGACATCGCGCGGCGGAACGCCAAGACGGTTGAGGCCGGTGACCAGATCTTCCAGTGTCACACCTGTTTCCACGACAGTGAGTTTGGCATCGGGGCCTTCATTGATTTCCAGATCGGTACGCGGCACGACGACTGTTTCACCCTGTTCCGCAAACGGGTTCGGCTGCGACACTTGTGGGGTTTCCGTGATCCGCACTGTCAGGTTGGCCTGTGCAATCGCAACCGTGCTGATCTTCACATCGCTGCCCATCACGATGACGCCGGAACGTTCGTCGATGACGACGCGCGCAATCTGATCCGGCTGTACCGGCAATTGTTCGATGTCGGTTATGAGGTCAACGATGCTGCCTGCATACATGTTCGGACGCTTGACCACCACGCTCGCCGAATTTTCGGCAATGGCTATGGAGGATGAGGTAAAGCCGTTGATCGCCTGCGCGATGCGGCGCGCGGTGGTGAAATCAGGATTGCGTAGGGAGAGTTTGACTTGTGGCAGATCCTCCATCTTGAAGGCGATTTCACGTTCGACAATCGCGCCGCCTGGAATGCGGGCTGCAGTCGGAATATTCACGGTTTCTTGCGCGGCATCGCCGCCTGCGGCGTAACCGGAGACATTCACCGATCCTTGCGCCACGGCATAAACATCGCCATCCGCCGCCATCAGGGGCGTGACGAGCAGTGTTCCACCTTGCAATGATTTCGCATCGCCGAGCGAAGAAATGTTCACATCAATTGTCGAACCCTGATTGCTGAAAGGCGGCAAGCTTGCCGTCACCATAACCGCAGCCACG
>CBFGQF010000108.1:0-6424 GCA_965650865.1 uncultured Alphaproteobacteria bacterium
GACTTCCCGGTAGGACGCCGTCACTTCCTCATCAACGGGACGAAGGGCGGCATCGGGGCGGCCACAGGCCCGCGCATTTTCGGCGGCGCGAAAGAGAGTTTGCGGGGTTTGCAGGAACGTCTCCAGCCGCGCGAGCAATGCATCAACCGTAAATCCGTTTTGCGTCATGACCCAGCCGCCGCCGGCATCGGCCACGGAATCCGCATTGCGTTTTTGTTGTTGATCCGCGTGGTGCGGGTAAGGCACGAAAATAGCGGGGCGTCCGGCGGTCGTAACTTCGGACACCGTGCCCGCGCCAGAACGGCAGATGACGAGATGGCAGCGTTCGAATTGCAGCGCCATATCCTTGAAGAACGGACGGAGATCCGCCTTGATGCCCGCGTTATCATAGATGCTTTGTACACGCGGAATATCGGTTTCGTGGCATTGCTGAACAATTTCCAGACGCGCGCGGTGATGGGGGGCAAGTTTGGCGAGCGCGTGCGGCACGATTTCGGCAAACACCGCCGCGCCTTGCGATCCGCCCGTGACGAAAATGCGCAGAACGCCGTCCTGTTCGATCGTCGGGAATGGTTTGTTGTAGAGCGCCGAAATATCGGGCCGAACGGGATTGCCCGTCACAACGGCCCGCGCCTCATCCGTACTATCGAGTCCTTCGACATGGCCCCAGGCCACCGCAATGCGATCCGCCTTTGGCGCGAGGAATACATTCGCTTTACCAAGGATGGCATTTTGTTCATGGATCACAGTGGGAATTTTCATCGTCTGCGCGGCATAGACGGCCGGCACCGATGGATATCCGCCAAAGCCGATTACGACAGCAGGCTTTAAATCAGACAGCAATTTGCGCGCCTGAAAGAACCCCAGGCCGAGAGAGGCCACAGCCTGTAACTTTCTCAAGATGCCAGAGCCAAGCGTGCCCGATTTCAAAACATGAACAGGAATACCACCTGCAAAAGGTTCAAACCGTTTGCCGCGCACGTCGGTGGCGAGCGCCACGCGATAGCCGCGCGAAAGCAAATCCTGCGCCAGCGCATCGGCAGGAAACATGTGTCCACCCGTGCCGCCCGCAGACAGCAAAATCAATTTCGGTGGTGGTTTTATACTCTCATTCATACTCACGATATATTGCCCCCGATCGGACGAATCGACAAGCCCCCGCGCGCAATGCCAGACCTGCCCTGCCTGCGCGTTAACGCCAGCAGCATACCGGCGGCAATTCCTGTCGATAAAAGTGAAGAACCGCCGTAGGAAATAAACGGCAACGTCATACCCTTGGTCGGCAAAAGATGAAGTGTTGATCCCATATTTACCAAAGCCTGAAGACCGAACATAGTGAGGAGTCCTCCGCTTGCAAGGATCACAAACATATTGTCCGTATCCATGATGCGGTTGTAGCCGCGCACAAGAATATAACCATAAAGGGAAACAAGTAAAATGACGGGAAACATGCCGAGTTCTTCCCCAGCCACCGCAAAGATAAAGTCTGCATGCGCGTCGGGAATGGTGAGTTTGACAGTGCCTTGTCCCGGCCCTGTGCCAAAAATGCCCCCATGTTGAAACGCCATCAGCGAACGGTCGATCTGATAAGTATCGCCGCTTTCGGGATTGAGAAACCGGTCAACGCGGCTTTGCACGTGATCAAATCCGAAATAGGCCGCAAAACCCGCTCCTACCGCGAGAACGCTGAGAAGAACGATCCAGCGGAACGGCAGCCCCGCCAGAAAGATAATCGCGAAAAAACAACATGAGACAACAAACGTCATCCCCATATCAGGTTGCAAGAGCAGCAAGATGACAACGAGCGCATACAGACCGCATGCAAGTTGAAACCCGGGGAAATTCGGTCGATCTTCTTTCTGGCGCGATAAAAACCACGCGGCAACAACCAAAAATGCCGGCTTTACAAATTCCGATGGCTGTAAAGAAAAACCGGGAAGCTGGATCCAGCGCTGCGCACCTTTGATTTCCTCACCCACTATTAAAACCATGACCATGGCAAGAAGGGAGCCCACCAGAAGAATGAGTGCTGCGCGCCAGACCTGTTGCAAACTCATCATCGACAGACCAATCATGGCGACAAGCGCGGGGACAAGAACAATGATATGGCGGATGATGAAATGGTTTGCTTCCGCCCCGATCCGCAACGCGACAGGCGGAGACGCCGCAGCGACCAGCATAACACCGATGATGGCGATAATAGTGAGTATGGTTAGCGTAACGCGGTCTACCGTCCACCACCAACGTCCGAACATCGATTTATCGGTACGGGCAAAGATGCTCATTCTGGTACCTCGACGGACAGGGTATTGACGATATCGGCAAATGCTTCGCCGCGATGTCCGTAATTCTCAAACTGATCCCATGATGCGCATGCAGGCGATAGCAATACCGTTCCCGCCCCGCCCGGTTCCCCGCGGGCATTTTGCGCGGCGGCGTGCGCTTCCAGTGTCGCGATATCGATGGTGCCGCATTGCGTGGAGGCCACTCCGTTCTTATCACACCATTTGCCAAACTCTTCGGCGGCCTCCCCAATCAGATAGACATGGCGGATTCGGTCCAGAAGCGGTTGAAGCCCTTCCAGCCCTCCGGCCTTCGGACGCCCGCCCGCGATAAGATAGATATTGTTGAACGATGCTATGGCCTTCGACGCCGCTTCGGCATTCGTGGCCTTGCTGTCATTGATATAGGCGACACCATTGATCGTTCGCACCAGAAACTGGCGGTGCGGCAGGCCGGGATAGGTTTTGATGTGTTCGATAATAGTATCGGCATCAAGCCCTATTGCGCGGCAGGCAGCATAGGCGGCACAGATATTTTGGTGATTGTGCACACCTTTTAATGTTTCCATCATCGTGAGGTTGGCTATCTCTTTCACCTCATCTTCTGTGGAGTCGTAAAGCGTTCCATTTTTTGCATAGATCCCGCCAGCAATTTCTTTGACAACAGAAATAGGAACGGCTTTGCGATCACCGAGTTTGAAGACCTTGTCAAAAACATCGGCGGAAAATGAATCATCAATCCCGCAAATAGCAACGCCTGCCCCTTCGAAAATGCGCGCCTTGGCGTTCGCGTAATCATCCATCGTTCCATGGCGGTCCAGATGGTCCGGCGTGATATTGAGAAGAACTGAAATGTCGGGACGGAAAGTCGGCGACAAATCCATCTGATAGGAAGAAATTTCAAGCACGATCACGCCGTTTTCACCCGGCAGATCGAGCCCCAGTACGGCATCCCCGATATTGCCGCCGACAACGCAGTCAATTCCGGCCTGTTGCAATATATGGCCCGTCAGCGCGGTGGTCGTTGATTTTCCGTTCGTGCCCGTGATGCCAACCACGCGCCGGCCATGACCCGTGCGGTGGAGAATCTCCAAATCGCCGATCACTTCAACATTCGCAAGTTTTGCCCTTTGCACAACCGGATGCGGTTCAGGAAAATAAAGTGGAATGCCGGGCGCCAGCACCAAAACACCGACACCCGAGAAATCAGCACTGTTCAAATCCACGATCGTCGCGCCCAACGCCTTCGCCCTCTCGCGCGCTTCTTCATTCTCATCCCATGCGATGACGGTGGCGCCCGACGCAACCAGTGCCTTCACGCTCGCAAGACCGGATACGCCGATGCCATACACAGCAACGGGCTTTCCGCCCATGGTTTCAACGAAGGCTTTGCAATCGATCATGTTACCTCAACTTCAATGTCGCGAGACCAACCAACGCGAGGATGACTGCTATGATCCAAAAACGTATAACGATAGTGGGTTCGGACCAGCCTTTCTTTTCGAAATGGTGATGAAGCGGCGCCATGGCGAAAACCCGCTTGCCGGTCAGTTTGAACGAGGCCACCTGAATAATGACCGATGCGGTTTCGAGTACGAACAAGCCGCCGATAATGGCAAGCACGATTTCATGTTTAACGATCATCGCGATTGCGCCCAGCCCTGCCCCCATCGCAAGCGAACCGGTATCACCCATGAACACCATGGCAGGAGGCGCGTTAAACCACAGGAAGCCGATACCAGCACCGATCAATGCGCCGCAAATGACGGCCAGTTCGCCTGTGCCCGGAATGAAGTGGATACCAAGATAAGGCGCATAAACACCATTCCCGGTCAGATAGGTAATCAAACCGAAACAGGCGCAGGCGATCATGACAGGAACAATTGCAAGCCCATCAAGCCCATCCGTCAAATTCACCGCGTTCGCCGCGCCGACAATCACCAGCATGGCAAAAGGAATAAAGAGAAAACCGAGCGGGACGAGATAGGACTTAACAAACGGGATAGCAAGACCTGTGTCAAAATTATCGGCGGTGAAATGCATATAGGCCGCAATCGCGCAGGACGCGATGCCGAATTCGAACAACAATCGCACCCTGCCCGGCAATCCGTGATGGCTACGTTTCGTCAGTTTCGCGTAATCATCCGCGGCGCCGATTAAACCAAAGCCGATGATAACACCGGCCACAATCCACACATAAGGATTGGACAAATCGGACCAGAGCAAAACGGAAATTCCTGCCGAAATCAAAATCATCAGGCCGCCCATCGTGGGCGTACCCGCCTTTTTGAAATGACCGTCCGGTCCATCGGCACGGATTGGTTGACCTTCCTTCTGTTTTCTCTTTAGCCACCGGATCATAGCAGGACCAATCAAGAAGGAAATCAAAAGGGCCGTCATCACCGCGCCACCGGTCCGGAATGTCAGATACCGGAATAAATTGAAGAGAATAAAATCTTCGGCAAACGGCGCGAGGAGGTTATAGAGCATATATTATCCTATTATGTTCTTCTTTTTATTGGCCGCATCCGGCAATGCGCGAAGCGCCTCGACCACTGTTCCCATTTTGCTGCCGAAGGACCCTTTTACCATGACAACATCACCCGGAACCAGTACGTCAGGCACAATTTTTGCCAGATCCGCGCTTGTGTCCTTGTGCGCGCCTCTTTGATTGGCTGGCAGTGAATCATGCAAGTTTTTCATCAGCTTACCACAGGTATAGACCAAATCGACATTCGCGGCCTTGAGCGGCAGGGCCAGTTCCGCATGATGGCGGGGGCCTTCGGCCCCTAGTTCCAGCATATCACCTAGAAACGCAATACGGCGGCCACCGCGCCCCGGATCGATCAGCGCCAATACCTTGAACGCTGCACGCATGGAAGCAGGCGATGCATTATAACTTTCATCGATAAGCGTTACGGGATTGGCCGCATCGCCGATATTTATCTTTTCGGACTTACCACGGCCTGCAACGGCCTCTTGTTTCGAAAGCGCCTTCGCGGCTTTTGCAAGATCGCCGCCCGCCAATTTCACGGCGAGTAGAACGGCCAGAGAATTCATCACATGATGACGTCCCGGGATCTGGAGCTGATACTCTATCGTCTCACCCGCAATCTGGGCCGTGATGCGCGAACCGTTTGAAGCCTCAAGGCAATCAATCAATTTTGCTTCGGCATTATCAGATTCACCAAAACCGTGAACGATGACGCCTTTTTTCTGCGCAAGTTCGGATAGGAAGCCAAACCATTCATTATCGGCGTTGAGAACGGCATGGCCGCCAGGTTCCATTCCGTCGAATATTTCACCCTTGGCAGCAGCGATACCCTCCACGCCATTGTCGAAATTACCGACATGGACCGGTTGCACCGTTGTAATGATCGCGATATCGGGCCGGACGAATTTGGTTAGCGGAGATATTTCACCCGCATGGTTCATGCCCATCTCAAAGATCGCGTAATCGCTGCCCGCATGCATGGATGATAGTGAAAGCGGCACACCCCAGTGATTGTTGAAGCTTTTGATGCTCGCATGGGTCTGCCCCAACGCGGAAAACGCCGTGCGGAGGAATTCTTTTGTGCTAGTCTTGCCGACGCTGCCCGTTACACCGATAATTTTGGCGCCGGTACGGGCCCGGGATGCCACGCCAAGGTCTTGCATCGCCTTAAACGTGTCGGCAACGACCATTAGCTTTTCCGCAGGAACGCCTTCGATGACTTTGGAAACAACTGCTGCCACTGCGCCTTTTTGAATGGCATCGGCCACATAGTCATGGCCATCGAGATTATCACCCATAATGGCAATAAACAGATCGCCCGGTTGAATGGAGCGGGAGTCAATCGATACGCCGCTCGCGAACCAATCACTTTCTACATGACCGCCTGTAGCCGCAGCCGCCTCTTTCGCCGTCCATATAATATTGGAACCAACCATTGTTACACACCCTTGTTCGTTAGTTTCTTGATGGATTTTTCCGCCTCTTCTACATCGTCGAACGGTTCGACGATGTCGCCGATAATTTGGCCCTTTTCATGGCCTTTTCCGGCGATTACCAGCACATCGCCCTGTTTTAGCTCAGCAACCGCCCAGTCAATCGCGGCGGCGCGACCTGGAATCTCCTTGGCATTTGGCGCGCCCTCTTTCAT
>CBFGQF010000109.1:0-6382 GCA_965650865.1 uncultured Alphaproteobacteria bacterium
AAGGGCGTACAGTAAAATCGACATCCGTCACAAGGTCGTAATGCATTTCGGTACCGACATGTTCGGCCTGTGACTGCATTTGTTCCATCAGCCAAGGACCCTGAATAGGGTCGGCGAAGCCGGGATAGTTTTCGACATCGGTGGTGATGGTCAATTGTCCGCCTGGTTCCAACCCCAGAATCTGAACAGGTTTCAAATTCGCGCGCGCGGCATAGATAGCAGCGGTATAACCCGCGGGGCCGGAGCCGATGATGAGAACCTTTGTATGCTGTGCTTCAACCATGTGTACGTGCCTCTTCTTTCCCTAAGTCATATAGGCCGTGTCCAAGGAAATAAAGGGGTTTTTGCCGTTTTTCCCGATGCCAGAACCACAGGAGGAAAAGCAACGAAGCCTAAAGGAAGGCGGCGCGCAGGCTGGGTTTCGGTTTGGCAAAGCGGAGCCGGGCGCGATAGGCAAGGCCAATCACTGCCAGAATCATCACGAGATCGAGACCAGTCATCAGACAAAAGACCGTATCCTTGAGATGAAAGACACCATAGCCAAGCGTGATGCCTGTTTCACCCACCCAGATGAACCAGGTAAGGAAAGAGAAGCCGCTCGGGGCGCTTTCGGTTGCATAAAAGGCGTGGATTTGCGGCAGATAGCCTAGAATGCAACTAATCGATAATAGGGGATATAAATAGACAAAAATTTCCTGTGCCCACATGGCGGACATTTCTCCCTGATATTATTATTCATTGTTACAGCCCAGCCTATATATTTACATAAAAATGTCAAGACAAATCGGATAAAGCCTGTCATTGTTATCGCCTATGCGAGTTCTTGTAGGGCGACGTGTATAGGAAAGAAAATGTTAAATGCCCATCCGCCGCCGGATTTCCGATGCGATAAGGGCGGCATCGGCCAGCGGGGGGTAGTGCCATGTCTCCAGTACGCCTTCGAACGGGCGAACATAGCCTTTTTCCACCATGATTCGGTGGAATTTGTCGAAACGGGGAGTGCCGCCATCCATAGCGATCATGTAAACCGGTTTGCCTGTCGTCGCGGCATCGCCAAGCATCGAGACACTGTCCGCCGTGACCAGAATAAAATCTGCCCAGGCCAGCATGCCGAAATAGGGGTTCGCGCCCGCGCCGTCCCAGAAATAATGCGGTTTGGTGCCAAGCCCTTCGAGAAGAGCCTGCTTTTCCATCTCGCCCGTGCGACGGGAGGCCGTAATGATGGGCGTGCCATGCAGGGCGGCGAGTTGCGCACCCAGTTTGCGCATTCCTTCAGGACTCATTGTGTGCGCCTTTGAGTTCCCCCCCAGTAACACGGCAATGCGCGGTGCTGGCAGCATGGCAAAGGTTGAGGCGAAATCTGTCTTGGCTGCCTCTAGTTTCAGGCTTGTCAGCCGGTTTGGTGCCGCCACTGTAACCACCACATTCTCCCCGCGAGTCGGATCATGCTCCGGCACGGCAACCAAATCGAAATGTTTTGGCGAAATGCGAGGGTCCTGAATCTGTACCGTGAATGTCTTTCCGCCGCTCATCTTCTTGATGTAACGAGAGGCAGCAATCGCCTTGCGGCCCGAAGCGATCAGCAGGTCCGGCCACGGGCCTTCAAAGCGCGGGATGAAGGTCGAGGCGCGTTCACAGCCGATGTAGGGGGAGAGGGTTTTCCACGGTTGGCGCAGCCCTACACGGTGTATGACGGGCGTGATACCAAGTGCTTCGGCCACGCCGAGACACTGGTTTTCCGTGCCTGCCATGCCTTCGGTGACAATCCAGCTATGCAAGGTTTTCGGGTTGACACTCATTCAAACTTCTTTCATGGTCGCACGCGTTTTCAAAATCCTGAAAAAATCTCTTGTAATTCATTAGGCGCAACTTTATATCAGCAGAATTCCAATTCGCACAATAATTTTGCGTATCATTGAAAGAAACTTTCGAAAGTAAACTATGCGCCGTATCAAGCTCGACAAAATTGACCGTAAAATCCTGAAAGACCTGCAGGCCGATGGCCGCATCACGAACGTGGAACTGGCCAAACGCGCCGGTATTTCCGCACCGCCTTGCCTTCGCCGTGTCAGATCCCTCGAAGAATCAGGCTTCATCAAAGGATATCATGCGAGAATCGAACCGCAAGCGCTGGGCTATGGCATTACCGTTTTCGCGCTGGTACGCCTGACATCCCAGGCCGAAACAGACCTGAAAAAATTCGAAGATATGTGCCGTGGCTGGCCGCTGGTCCGCGAATGCCACATGCTGTCCGGCGAAGTGGATTTCGTTCTGCGTATCGTGGCGAAGGATTGGGATTCCTATCAGCGTTTCCTGACCGAGAATTTGACGAGCGCACCGAACGTCACATCCGTCAAAACCATGCCGCTGGTCCGCACCGCGAAGGAAGAGCCGGGCGTTCCGATCGACATCGATTAAGAATGCTTGATATCCGGCGGGACTTCTGTCAGATGCTGCGGAACAAGACACGCATCTTCACCCGATAAAATGCGATCGCGTAAATGCAAAATGGCTTCGCCATCCGCGCGGGCCATGTTGGCGTTCGAGAAGTCATGATTGTCGGTGATCTCAACGGCGCCTTCGAGCCATGATGTCAATTCCATGCTCATATCAGATGTCGGAAATTCCCGCTCCACGATGACGAGAGGTGGAGGCCCGCCAAGCTTTCCTTCGAAAATATCGATTTCAAAGGGTTTCTGATCTCTGGAAGGATAAACGCAAACCCGTTTCTTCTCAATGATACGGTCGCCGCACAGGGCCAGCATTTCCTGCGCGTCTTCCATGGGGATGGGGTATTCAAACTCTTTCCCCTTTCCGCCGGATTTAGGACCTTTGATCGTCAGGAACGCTTCGTCATCCATGATGCGTACGCGTACAGTTCGCGCTGGATCGAGATTCAAATAGCCTTGAACGATCTTTTTGCTGGCGGCCAGTGGCAAGGCCGGTGCTTGCGCCAGCAGGAAACGACGTTCGATTTCATCGGCCATTTAAATCTCCTTGTCTATTACTCGAACAATACTTCCACGATTTCGTAACTGACCGCGCCTTTGGGCGAGCGGACTTCGACGGAATCGCCCTGCGATTTACCAATCAAGGCGCGAGCAATCGGCGAGGTGATAGAAATTTTACCATGATCCGCGTTCGATTCATATTCGCCAACAATATGCAGCCGGCGTTCTTCGTCCGTATTTTCATCGACGATCAGGATTTTTGCACCGAATTTGATCGTTGTGTGCCCCGCGAATTGCGAGGGATCGATGATCTCGGCCGCACTGATGACAGCCTCAAGTTCCTTGATACGGCCTTCATTAAAAGACTGACGTTCGCGAGCGGCAGAGTACTCTGCGTTTTCAGACAGGTCGCCATGGGCGCGCGCTTCGGCAATCGCAGCCACGATTTCGGGGCGCGTTTCATTGATACGAAGGCGAAGTTCCTTTTCCAGGGCTTCCACGCCAGCGCGGGTCATCGGGATCTTGTCCATAATCGTCCTCTTCAAACAAAGCAAAATCCGCCACAGAGGGCGGATATCATTCTGTACTTAAACTAGGCCCGCTACACGAGAACGTCAAGGGGAAGAGGCGCTTTGTAAAAAAATTCTGGAAAATTGAAATAAAAACCCCGGCCTGTGGAGTGGCCGGGGTTTTTTACCCTAGGAAAGGGAGCCTGTTAACTACTTGGCCTGTACACCGGGCTTGTTGAAGTTATAGGTGGTACGGGCGGGACCATCGGCGGCGCGTTGAGGGCCCCATTTGCTGAAGACGCGAAATTCATCAATCGACAAGACATCATCATTGTTTGCGTCGTTCATGTTGAACATTTCATATTCGTTTTCGAACATAGATGCGTTCATGAATTCTTTGAGATCCATAACACCATCACCATTTGTGTCTGCTTTCTGGAATTCGGCATCGCGTGTGCTATAGGTTGTTTCTGTCTTCACGTAGCCTACCACTTCCGTTACTTCACGAGCGAAAGAGGGAGCAGAAACAGTGATTGCAAGTGCGGCAACAGCGGCGCCCAGCATAAGTTTTTTCATTTTTAATTCTCCTATTCTTAAAAATTTTCGTTTCCGGTGTAACAAACGCAGGGCGTTACAATTGGTTCCGGGCAACAAAAAACCGCGCTAAAAAGCGCGGTTTTCTGCCAATTCTTATCAGGTTTAGCCTGCAAGCCTTTCTTCCTTATCCGTATCATCAACCGGGAAATAAGCCTGAATAGGTTTTACATCCATCTGGCGGAATTTCAGGGCGCGGATTGCCTGAACCCCTGCGCGGGCCGCCGTAAGCAGCGTAAAGCAGGGCACCTTGTGCGCGAGAGCCAGGCGGCGGATCGAGAGAGAGTCGGTCAGCGCCTGCGGCCCCTTGGTCGTGGTGTTGATCATGAAATCAATTTCGCCATTGATGATGGCGTCACCGATGTGAGGCTGGCCTTCCATCACCTTGTTTACACGGGTGACTTCGAGGCCGGCCTTTTTCAAATAAGCAGCCGTGCCGCCCGTGGAGACGATTTTAAAGCCAAGTTCCGATAGTTCACGCGCAACCGCGATCAGGGATTCCTTATCGCTGTCTTTGACCGACAGGAACACGGTGCCTTCGGTCGGCAGTTTGATGCCCGCGCCAAGCTGCGCCTTCAGATAGGCCTGCGCCACATCCTTGTCGAGGCCCATGACTTCACCGGTTGATTTCATTTCTGGGCCAAGCAGGACATCGGTGCCGGGGAAACGTCCGAACGGGAAGACGGGAGCCTTTACCGCCGTATGTTCCATCGACATGCCCTTGAGTTGATCTTTGAAGTTGGACAAAGGTTCGCCCGCCATGACGCGTGCTGCGATCTTGGCCACTTGAACGCCTGTTGCCTTGGCAACGAACGGCACGGTGCGCGAGGCGCGCGGATTCACCTCTAGGATAAAGATATCGTATTCGCCCGTGTCCTTGTTGCGTTTCAGGGCAAACTGTATATTCATCAGGCCCTTTACGTTTAGTGCCTTGGCCAGTTTCACGGCCTGATTTTCAAGTTCTTTCACCGTTTTGAAGGGAAGGGAGTGCGGCGGTAGAACGCAGGCGCTATCGCCCGAGTGAATGCCGGCCTCTTCGATATGTTCCATGATGCCCGCGATATAGGTGTCTTTGCCATCCGACAAGACATCGACATCGATTTCCAGTGCGCCTTTCAAGTAGCGATCCAGAAGAACGGGGTTTTTACCCGAGACATCAATGGCGCGGCCCATATAGGATTTGAGTTCATCCATCGTCTGGACGATTTCCATGCCTTGTCCGCCGAGAACGTAGGACGGGCGTATGACAAGAGGGAAGCCGATTTTTTCCGCCTCTTTGATTGCCTCTTCTTCGGAACGGCAGAGCGCATTGTCCGGTTGGCGCAGTTTGAGTTTGTGCAGAAGTTTTTGGAACCGTTCGCGGTCTTCGGCGAGATCGATGGCGTCCGGATCGGTACCGAGGATTTTGATGCCCGCAGCTTCCAGATCATGGCTGAGCTTTAACGGTGTTTGTCCGCCAAGCTGTACAATCGCGCCATGAACCGTGCCATTTGTTGCTTCCTTATTGATAATTTCGATCACATCTTCGGCTGTCAGCGGTTCGAAATAAAGGCGATCCGAGGTATCGTAATCCGTTGAAACCGTTTCGGGGTTGCAGTTGATCATGATGGTTTCATAGCCGGCTTCTTTCAAGGCGTAACAGGCATGAACGCAGCAATAGTCGAATTCAATCCCCTGGCCGATGCGATTGGGACCGCCGCCGAGGATGACGACTTTCTTTCTGCCCGTCGGTTCGGATTCACATTCCGCCGGCGTCATGCCGTTGCCTTCATAGGCAGAATACATATACGGCGTTTCGGAGGGTATTTCCCCTGCGCACGTGTCAATCCGTTTGAAGACGGGGTGGACATTGTGTTTCGTCCGCGCCTTTGTGACCGATTTTTCATCGGTGCCGACAAGTTTGGCAAGACGGCTATCGGCAAAGCCGAGTTTCTTGACAGAAAGCCAGTCTTCGGCGTTGCTTGGAAGGCCGCCTTTTTTGATTTCGGTTTCAGTATCGATCACATGTTTGATACGTTTCAGGAACCATGTGTCGATTTTACAGGCCTCATAGATTTCATCGATTGAAAAGCCATGACGCATGGCTTGCGCCACGTAGAGAAGGCGGCGCGGCGAGGGGATAGAGATGGCAGCGCGGATCTGGTCATGGTCCGGGGTGTCATTTTCACCGATCTTCATATCGTTGAAACCATCGAGTTTATCTTCGAGCGAACGCAGAGCTTTTTGAATGGCTTCTTCAAAGCAGCGGCCCATCGCCATCGCTTCGCCAACGGACTTCATGGATGTTGTCAGAGTCTTTGTCGTGCCTTTGAATTTGTCAAAGTTGAC
>CBFGQF010000110.1:0-6317 GCA_965650865.1 uncultured Alphaproteobacteria bacterium
GGAACCAGAGACGTTCCGTTGGATGTCGGGCTGATATTCAAACGATTGCCAAACAAGTTGCTGCTGGCCCAGTCGATACCAGCGGCATATTCATCGTTCAGGGAAACTTCCAAGACCTTGGCCTCGATCAGCACCTGCGACGTCACAGATTTTTTCAGACTATCGAGATATTTTCCGACTTGTTTCTGGATATGTTCGTTGGCAAACACAGAAACCAAACCGGCCTGACGGTTAAGCGAATAACGCGCAGCAAAAGGGTCTTCCTCACTATTCGAAGCGGCGGTGGCAGCAGAATCATCTTCCGGCAGGGGCTCAACACGCAAAACGGCTTCGGGCGGCTGAACCTGAACGGTGGTGCCAGCTTCGCCGCCTTGCGCGATCTCACCATCGGCACGAAGGACGACAGGTTCTACCGGTGCAGGGTTTTCAGCGACTGTCGTCACGCGGGGATCGCGTTCCGTGCGCAGGGTCTGTGCATCCCGGTTGGCGGTTATAATCTGGTCAAGGTTCGTCGCCAATTCCCTCCAGAAATCGATTTGGCTCGTGGATTCTGCGCGGAACTGGGAGCCTGTATCGGCCCCTTCTCCCGAAACAACAGAAATGTTATTGCCAATCGAACTCGTGTTCGTACGGGTATGGGCAAGATAGTTGATTTTGTAGATTTCCTGATACGGAGTATCGAGCTCGATTTTAACAGAGTCGTCACTGAACTTGTAACGCAAGCTTGCGGAGCGCGCGATCTTTTCGATCACTTCATCGAAAGGACGGTTACGCGCTGTAAAAATAATACTGCCGCGAATACGGGGATCGAGTTCAAGATCATAATCCGCCTGCTCGGCCAGTTGATACAGCACATCCCGCAAAGGAACCGTCTGATTGACTGAAACAGAGACCAACGGCATCGGTTTCAATTTATCCGATGGCGTGGCCATATATGGTTTAAGTTCGGGAATGCCGGAGTCGACCGCCTTATCGGCAAGATCATTATCGCGCGGCGCAAGCGCATCACGATAATCCTGCGTTTCCATGTCGTTGCTGCGATCGGTTTTGAGGTAATTTTGGGAAAGATCGCAACCGGACAGTGCAAAGGCAGCAAAGCCCATGAGCGCGAAACAAGCCGCACGACGCATGGTTTTTTGGGGTAACAAAGACTGCGACATGATGAAATCCGTGACGTAAGAATCAGATAGAAGAAAGAATCAACACCGCAATATTGTGCGATGATTTGCCCCCACGATCAAGTGACTGCTTTAGGGAAATCTATCTGCCAACAGGTTTTTCCTAATCCGCGTCGGATATTCTAAGGCTCGAAGTATCAAGATCGCGAAGCGAACTACCTCTGCCCAGCTTCATCTGGCGCAACTTAACGGCCATATCGCTGGATTTGTCTGACTGACTGATCGCGTTTTCTTCCGAAATATGGCCTTGCGTATAAAGGTCGAGCAAAGACTGGTCGAACGTGCACATGCCTAAGGTACGATTTTGTTCCATGATATCGGGTATTTTTTCATAATCTCCACGCTGTATCAATTCGCGGATCAAGGCCTGATTGATCATAATTTCAAGTGCAGGAACCAGCCCGCCCTGCAAGGACGGCAGCAAACGCTGTGACACAATGGCCTTTAGATTCATCGACAGATTGAGACGGATCTGATTGTGCGTTTCTTCAGGAAAGAAATTCACGATCCGTTCAATCGCCTGATAGGCGTTGTTCGTGTGAAGCGTTGCAAGGCATAGATGGCCGGTCTCGGCAATGGTCAGGGCCTGCTCCATCACCTCACGGTCGCGAATTTCCCCGATCAAGATAACATCCGGGCGCTGGCGCAGCGCATTCTTCAAAGCCACCGTGTAGCTTTCGGTATCCACGCCCACTTCACGCTGCGTCACGACCGAGCGCTTGTGTTCATGATAATATTCTATCGGGTCTTCGATGGTAAGGATGTGCCCCTGTTCGTTTTCGTTGCGAAAGTTGAGCATGGACGCCAGCGTCGTCGATTTACCCGACCCTGTCATTCCGGTCAGAAGGACCAGCCCGCGTCGCTCCATCGACAGGTTGCGCAAGATTGGCGGAAGTTTCAGTTCATCAAGTGTCGGAATTTTTGAAATGATCCGGCGTATCACAAGCCCCGGCACCTGACGCTGTTTGTAAACATTTACACGAAAACGCCCATACGGCCCCATATCGAGAGATGTATTTAGCTCCATCTTTGATTCAAAATCACGCATTTGCCGCGCCGTCAGAATGCCAGCAAGGATTTCGGAGATGGATTCATCGGAAAGCGCGACATCGTCGATAGGCACCAGCGCGTTATCAATCCGTAATGTGGGCGGGAACCCCCGTGTCAGATAAAGGTCGCTGGCCCCCCTTTCATTCATCTGGGTAAGGCAGCGAAACGCATAGGGGACGCTATTGTCATCCATTAGAACGAATAACCCTCATCATTTTCGGGTTTATCCGCCAAAGGAGTCGCCGCCAAAGGCTTGCGCTCTCCGGCGGCCATTTTTCTTTCCTGCGTGCCTGGAACCTTGACGCCGCCAAGCGCAGCGGATGTGTGACCTTCGTTCACACCGCTTTCATCGGTTTCGTCCGATGCCTGTAGAAGGACGCGGCGCGCCTCTTCCTTATCGACAACGCCCTGATCGAGCAAGCTCTTCACATAGTCTTCCATGGTGACCATGCCGTAACGGGAACCTGTCTGGATCATCGAATAAATCTGCGGCACCTGATTTTCACGGATCAGGTTACGAACGGCGTTCGTCCCCACCAGAATCTCATAGGCTCCGATACGGCCCGATCCATCGGCGCGCGCCATAAGGTTTTGCGCCACGACCCCTTGCAAAGATCCGGCAAGCATTGTGCGCGCCATCGGTTTGTCGCCTGTCGGAAACACATCAAGGATACGGTCAACTGCCTTTGCAGCGCTGCTGGCGTGAAGTGTCCCGAACACAAGGTGCCCTGTTTCGGCGGCCGTCAGGGCCAGAGACATTGTCTCGTAATCGCGCATCTCCCCAACCAGAATAACATCGGGGTCTTCGCGCAGTGCGGATTTAAGGGCACGGTTGAAGGACATGGTATCGCGCCCCACCTCACGGTGGTTGATCAGACTCTTCTTCGAATGATGGAAAAACTCAACCGGGTCTTCGACCGTGATAACGTGCTTATCCATCGTGATATTGATGTGGTTGATCAGAGACGCAAGGGTTGTCGACTTACCAGAGCCCGTGGCACCGGTCACAAGGACGATCCCTTTTTCCAGTTCGGCAAAGCGGCGTAGAACCGGCGGTAATTGCAATTGTTCTATAGTTGGCACTTCGGATGGAATGGTCCGGAAGACGGCGGCCACGCCATTGCGGGTATTGAATGCGTTTACGCGGAAACGGGCTTTTTCCCCGAAAGAAATGGCAAAGTCGATTTCCATTTCGTTTTCGAAATCGGCGCGCTGTTGTTCGGACATCACCGAATAAAGCATCGTGCGGATATCGTCAGTGCTCAGCGGATTGTCCGCCTTGATGCGGCGAAGCGAGCCATGCACGCGGATGATAGGCATGTTTTGCGGACTTAAATGTAAGTCCGATGCCTTGTTCTGCATGGTAAATGCCAGCAATTGTGTAAGATCCACGGCCCTGTACTCCCCTAAAAACCCAAATTGATTTGCCCGGATGCTAAATGGCGGAACAGATAGTCCAGTCTGATACGCGCGGCGCCCCCGGTCAATAGATCACCATGTATATTCAAACCCATAACCGGTTAAAAAAAGATGAAAAAGCAATGAAATGACCAGCGCAGGCCCGAACGGGAAGGCCCCTTTTTGCCCTTTCACCGCATAAGAAGCAGCAATCGCGATGCCAAGAAGGCCGCCCACCACCATAAAGGTCGGAAGCGCGGCCAGCCCCAGATACAGGCCTGCGGACGGCAGGAATTTGATATCTCCCATGCCCAGCATGTTCTGCCCCTTCCACAGCTTCATCAAGGCGGCGATCCCCCAGAACAGGAGCGGATAAACCAAGCCTGCCGCCAGATGATAGGGCCATTCTTCCCCCGCGCCGCCCAACATTAAAAACACAAGGGATAGAACAAAGGCGGCGATATTCAGATCATCCGGCAAAATCATATGACGCCAATCAATCACAATGTGCGCCAGCAAAACCGGCACCAGCAGCAGGACCGGAACCGTGGCCGGCACCGCACCCCACACGGCATATAGCCCCACAGCCAGCGCCATGCAAACCAGTTCTGTCATAGGATAGAAAACGGAAACCGGCGCACCGCAATGGCGGCATTTACCGCGGGCACACAACCACGACAATATAGGGATAAGATCTAGCGGTCCCAGTTTGTGCCCGCAGGACGTGCAGGCGGAACGGCAGGCCGGATTATCCGGATTTTTTCCATTCCATATCCATGGAATACCGCGCGGTATGCGGTAAATCAAAGCTGTTGCAAAACTGCCAAGACAAAGCCCCAGCAAAGCAACGGACACGAAAATAAAAGCTGTGAGTTCGTGATACACGAAAGCCAGGTTCAGACCTTCTGACGCAGCGTCGCCAGACGATCATAAATCTGATCGCGCGGCAGGGCGCTCGCATTGTCCGAATAGGCGGAATCCAATTCGAGGGCACGTTGATAGTATGAAATCGCCCCTCTTATATCGCCCTTTCGATCCGCGATAATCGCCATGTTGTAAATATGGCTGGCGTTCCGTGGATCCATGGATGCCGCGATTTCAAGATAACGCAAAGCATCATCGTAATTCTGCATCTCGGCATTAACGAGACCTATCTGCGCAGGGATCCCTGGATTGGTGGGATATTTCCCACGAAGTTCCATCAGGTTTTGCAATGTCACCGAAGGATATTGCGCCTTCATGATCCCCATCAAGTTGACGGCCGCATCGGCATTGTCAGGGGCGATGGACAAAAGCTCCTCATATGTCCTTGCGGCGGATTCAATAAAACCCGCCCCCTGCTGCGCCACGGCAAGCCCCATCAATACACGCTGGTCATTGTGGTTTTGCCGATAGAGCTTTTCGAACATCTCCATCGCAGCGGCATAACGGCCAAGCTTCAACGCCCGGGTCGCCGCCACGTACTGACTTTCGAAGGCCGTGGGCCCGGCATCACGCTGGACAGAGATATAACGTTGCCCCGGCTCGTATACAGGGTCCACTTTTCGCGGCCCTGTGACCCCCGCCTTTTCAAGGTTGCTATCCGGCACAAGCGCCATTGAATCATAATATTGACCGGAATGTTGGGCACGTGCCCCGGTATCGCCAAGAGGGGATCCTGCCGCAGATTCACCCACTTCACTTGCCCCCAAAGCAGGGGCCGGAGCAGGCGTTTCAAGGGCGGCACTGTCGGGAACGGGAATATCAGAGGGAACACTGGGCATGACCTGGCTTGGAACCGGGGCAACCGGATCCGTTGTTGTCACGATCGGCGCGCCCGTATTGGACGCATCGCCAATCGGAGTGTCAGCCCCTTGTGGCACCGGCACGGCGGGTTGGACAGAAGGATCATCCACAACGCTCACGGTTCCCGGCGCTGCGGCCGTTGCCTGAACAGCGCTTGAAAACACTGTCAAAGCAAGCACACCGGAGAGAAAGGCGGCAGTTATGGCTGGATAAAATTTCATGATCATTCTCGGCCGTCAGAAAATTGAAATAGGGAAACACAAGAAAACGCTAAAAGATTCTACCAAAAAACCACCTTAAGGGAAATGGCAAAGGCGTTCCATGCACAAAGGATATCAGGCTGCCTCCGCCTCCGGCGCATCGATAATCTTTAAAAACGCCTTTTCCAGATGCTTTTCCGCCGTTTGGGACAGTAATTCGGCAGGCTTTCCTGTGAATACGATCCGGCCATCATGTAAAACAGACACGCGGGTGCAAAGCTCCTCCATATCAGAAAGTATATGGGAACTCAGGAACGTGGTCCGCCCCTGCCCGGCCGCTTCGACCAACAGCCCTTTGACCTGCGCCCGCGCCCTTGGATCAAGACCGGACATCGGCTCGTCAAGGATAAGGAGCGGACAGGGCGTCAGAAATGTCGCCATCAATCCCAGTTTCTGTCGCATCCCCTTGGAATAGGTGCGCGCCAGCTTTGGCAAGTAGGCAAGGTTGAGGCCTAGTTTCGCCGCCATCTCATCTATCTCGACCCGTTTGACCTTATGACCGTATAGCGACGTTGTGAAATCTATGAATTCATAGGCATTGAGAAACCACGCGGGATCAAAACGCTCGGGCAAATAAGCCAGCTTGTTTTTCGCCGCAGTGGTGCCGGCCCTGTGTCCATCGATCATCACAGATCCCGCAGAGGCT
>CBFGQF010000111.1:0-6281 GCA_965650865.1 uncultured Alphaproteobacteria bacterium
CGATTGCAAAGTCGGGAAGAGTTTGTACATCAACGGTTCTTGCGCACCCAGCAAATGCGCATGGCGCATACCACGGCGCATGATACGGCGAAGAACGTAACCGCGGCCCTCATTGGATGGCATCACGCCATCGGCGAGAAGGAAGGAGGCACAGCGGAGGTGGTCGGCAATAACGCGGTGGCTTGGTGCCTGTGCGCCATCTGGTGATACGCCGGTCAGGTCCGCCGAATGTTCGATGATGGAACGGAGCAGGTCGATATCATAGTTGGAATATTTGCCCTGCATCAAGGCGGACATACGCTCCAATCCCATCCCCGTATCGATCGATGGTTTCGGCAGAGGCTTTCTGATATGGCCGCCATTCCCATCCGGCTCCTGTTCGAACTGCATGAAAACAAGGTTCCAGAATTCGAGGAAGCGGTCGCCATCCTGATCGGCGGAGCCCGGAGGGCCGCCCGCCAGTTTATCGCCCTGATCGTAAAAGATTTCCGAACACGGGCCGCATGGGCCGGTGTCACCCATCATCCAGAAATTGTCGTTGGTCGGAATGCGGATGATTTTGCTATCGGGGAAACCCGCGATTTTGCGCCACAGCGCGGCGGCTTCTTCATCGGATGTGTGGACGGTGACAAGCAATTTGTCCGGGTTCATGCCATAAACTTTGCTGACCAGTTCCCAGGCATAGCTGATCGCTTCTTCCTTGAAATAATCGCCGAAGGAAAAGTTGCCAAGCATTTCAAAGAAAGTATGGTGGCGCGCGGTATAGCCAACATTGTCAAGGTCGTTGTGCTTGCCGCCCGCGCGGACGGATTTCTGCGCGGTCGTTGCACGCGTGTATGGGCGTCTTTCGGCGCCGGTGAAAACATTCTTGAACTGCACCATGCCGGAATTGGCGAACATCAATGTCGGGTCGTTTTGTGGCACCAAGGGCGAACTGGCCACATGCTCATGCCCCTTGGACATAAAGAATTTCAAAAATTCGTTACGGATATCGTTGACCGTTCTCATGACACGCCCTTATAAGTTTCTGTAAGACCATCATTAATCCCAAAAAAGGCATGTAATGCAAGAGCTTTCCTTACTGGCCAGCCGCCTCGCCGATGAAGCAGGAAAGGTTATTTTCCAGCACTATCGCACCGCTTTTTCGGTGGATCATAAATCAGACGAAAGTCCGGTGACTGTTGCCGACCGCGGCGTCGAGGCGCGGATTCGGGAAATACTGGAAGCCGAGCGCCCCGAAGATGGCATCCTTGGTGAAGAGTACGGCCCCAAAGAAAGCAGAAACGGCCTGACATGGGTGATCGACCCGATCGATGGGACAAAATCCTTCGTTGTGGGCCGCCCGACATTTGGCACCCTGATCGCGCTTTGCAAGGACGGCATTCCGGTTCTGGGGCTAATCGACCAGCCTATTTTGAAAGAACGCTGGATTGGCGATGGCAAGCAGACGAGCTTTAACGGCACTCCCGTCAAAACGCGCGCCTGCGCGGATGTGAAATCCGCCCGCCTTGCCTCCACATCGCCCGCACAGTTGCCGCACCTTTGGGAAAAGCTAAACACATCCTGCAATTTTATGGTCTGGGGCGGTGATTGTTATTCCTATGGTCTGCTGGCCAATGGATGGCTGGATGGAGTGATAGAAGATTTCCTCGCGCCCTATGATTTCCTCGCCCTGCCGCCGATCGTTATCGGCGCGGGTGGATGGATGGGCGATTGGGAGGGCAATCCTTTGCGCATTGATTCCACAGGCAAGACGGTGGCTATCGGCTCCCTTGATATCAAAGACGAGCTTTTAGCGCTTCTTCGCTAGTTGATATTGATATCCGGTGCCGGTGCAAAATCCTGCAACGAAGACTGATCGGCCACCATCGGCGCAGCCCGGTCCTTAGGAAGAAAATCGGCTACCAGCGCATAGGCTGCAAATGTCATGGCAATCCCCGTGGCTCCGTAAGACAATATGCGTGCAGGTTTCATTTTTTGGAATTCAGCTCGATGAAATGGTCCGGCCAGTTTCATGATTATTTCTCCGCGAATTTAACCGCGCCTTTATCAAGCGATGCGTAGCGTGCCCAGTGACCGTTGGCGAGCGCCTGCATCGATTCATTAGATTGATCGAAGCGCATGCGATAGATCCAGTAATTGGAGAGAACTCGTTGCACATAGTTACGCGTTTCCGCATAGGGAATGGTTTCGATGAAGAGCAGCGGATCGGTGATGTCCTTGCGCTCTTCTTTCCACTTCTGAAGCGTGCCAGGTCCGGCGTTGTAGGCAATCGCGAGAGAGAGAAGATCTTGCCCCACCAGCGAATTGTTCAAAAGATATTCGACATATTTCTGTCCGATATCGAGGCTGATTTCAGGATCTTTCAGCAAGTGACGTTGATCGTCAAAGCGGTTGTCTCCGGCCATGTAAGTCGCCGTGCGCGGCATAAGCTGCATCAAACCTGTCGCGCCGCTGCTTTTGTTTTGGGCCAGCGCATTAAAGCGGGATTCCTGACGCGTGATCGCATGGATCAGCGCACGGTCGATGCGGTATCCGCGTTTTGGCTGCCATGGCATCGCCGGATAGAGCGCGGCATCGTAAAGTTCGTTTTCATCAGACGAAATCGCGTGGGCGAGCTTGAGGGTCAATGATGGTAATTGGCGGTCATAGGCATAGGCGAGCAACGCTTTTTTACGCTCATGGTTGCCAGTGACATAGAGAGATTTGATTTCGGCCTCGGCCAGCGTAATTTCGCCGGCGGCAATCAATTTTTCCGCGCGCAACCCGGCCGACGTGGACAAGATGGCCTTTTCCTGCGCGGGCGTCAGTTTGGGGGCGGACCAGTCGAAATCCGGTGTCTTGTCCAGCGCGCCCAACGCAAGAAGGCCATAGAATGTTCGCGGATATTCGGCGGCGCGTTCCATCAGGGCGGAAGATTTGCGGGAATTGCCCGCCTTGTCATGGGCCCGCGCCGCCCAGAAAGACGCCGCCGCCGTCAGGGAACCGTTGGAATAAGGCGAATAGGCCGTTGTTTCAAAGGCGGAGGCCGCTTTTGCATAATTTCCGGCACGCCACATCGAAAGTCCGTAGACCCAGCCCGCCATCGGTGCCTGCCCCCGGGAACGTGAAAACGCCGCGCCGGATAATTCACGGGCGCGATCGGCATTGCCGGCATGCATATAACCGGACGCGATCAGGGCACGTAGACGATCTTTTTCAACATCATCGATATAAAGACTGGCGTTGGTGTCGCGCAGGGTCGCAAGCGCGTTCGTCGGCTCCCCGCTTCTGATCTGCTTGCGAATCGTGCGGATCATCGCGGCGGCTTCCCCTTCTTGCGCTTTGCTGCGCTTGATTTTGGGGTGATAGGCCTTGGCGGCCATCTTGCCTGTTTCCATCTCGACGATGCTGCCCGCTTGATAGACCGCCTCTTTAAGGCTGCCTTTGTAACCAGAAGGGGCGCGTATGCTGGCAAGACGTTTGATACGGGCGGCTTCCGGCAATTCGGCGTAACGCTCCATCCAGGCCCGCAATTCATCAAACTGCGCCTTGTAATCCGGGTGAAGGTAGCGTTGGGCCAGAATATGGCCCATCAGGCTGTCATCCTTTAAACGGGTGAACAGCTTTTTCGCCTCATCCATCTTCCCGTCCGCCTGAAGGCGGAAGATATCGCGGTAGATCTCCATCTGTTCGCCGCCGAACGGGGAACGATACGGAGTCTGCTTCACGGCTGGGTTGGATGGGGATGTCGGTGCCGGAATGGCAATAGTCATCGCTTCCGGTTTCTTCGGAGGGATGGGTGCGACTTTGGCACCGGTCATCCCGATCGGAAAACCAGAACTCATTGACAGGACGACCAGACCTGAAACCAGGCAAGCGATACGACCGTAATGAGTCAGAAAGGCGGGTTTTATTTTTGTCAGGATGGGCTGGCCCGCGGCAACCGATCCTCTCCATAACGGCATCTTTAATTCTTTTTTAAGATTTCGGGGCGTTTGATAGGCGGTTTTTGGCAGCCCGTCAAGCGTTACAAAAAATTTCTTTTTAAATCAATATCTTAAGTAAACCCGTTCTACTTGTCGTCCGGCCGAAAGGCCTTTTAACCCCGCCCGTCCAAGCGGGCGCGGAGCATCAGCATATCCGCCCAGACCAGCCCCTTTTGAGAGGGCGTCCGTAGCAAATAGGCTGGATGGTACGTGGCAACTGATGGAATGGGGACAGGCGCACCGCCCGTAATACCTTCGGTGATCGGCGTGTAATCCTGAAACTTGCCGCGCAATTTCGACATCGCCTCGTCGCGGCCCAGAAGGGCTTTTGCGGAAACGCCGCCACACAAAATTAAAATCTCCGGCTTTACCAACGCGATGTGGCGTTCAATAAAGGGAAGGGAGATATCAATCTCCGACGCATTCGGCGTGCGGTTGCCGGGGGGGCGCCAATTAAGGACATTGGAAATATAAACGGACCTGTCGGGGTCTTCTTCGGTACGCGACAAACCGATACAGCCAAGGATTTTGTCAAGCAGCTGCCCGCTCACCCCGACAAAGGGTTTGCCCTGACGGTCTTCATCCGCGCCAGGGGCCTCACCCACCAGCATGACCCTGGCCTTGGGGTTGCCGTCTGAAAAAACCATATTGCTTGCGGTCTTGCGGATAGCCAGGCCTTCGAATCCGGCGATGGCGGCCCGAAGTTCTTCAAGACTATGGCAGGATTTGGCAAGGCGCAGGGCCTCGACCTTCGCCGCCGCGGTGCCAAGCAGATCAGGCGATGCGGTTTCGGTCGTTGTTGTCATGATAGAAGGCGCGGCACGCCCTGCCCGCGCGCTCACAGGTTCGGCCGGATCCATCATCGTGTTTTTAACAAGTTCGGTAATCGCGGCCGTGCGGTCGTTCGGCATATCCTGCAAGGCCTCATCCGCCCCGATATCGAGGTGCCAGGCCAATGCGGCTTCATACGGATTTTGCAAAATGGCGGACATGAATCCTTTTAATCACACTTATATATATAAGTCACACGGATATGCGTCAGGGATGTCAGCTATTCCCATATATTTCCAGCGTATCGTTTCCGAGCGTCTCTCTGGAAAAGAGATTGAGACGACGGGCTGCGCCGACTCCCGAAATCCCCAATTCACCAAAGGCATCGCGGCCGTTGCTACCAATCAGGATCGGGGCGCGGTAGAGATGGAGCTCATCCCACAGTCCGGACCGAAGAAAGGATGTAAAAACACCCTGCCCGGCCTCCACCATCAGGCGGGTGATCCCCTGCTCGGCCAGCGTTTTCAAAACGAAAGGGATCGAAACCTTTCCGTCTTCATCCAGTTCTGATGCAATTACACGGGCATCCGGCACCGTTTTTCCCGCATAGCTCGACGCGGAGAAGATCAGAACATCATTCGCCCTGCAACCCGCAAAAATCTGCGCCTTTTCAGATATACGACACGTAGTGTCCAGTATTATTTTGCGAGCATTGTGAGTGATATTAGGCACTCTTGCCGTCAACTGCGGATCATCGGCAAGGATGGTGCCGATGCCGGTCAGGATCGCGTCATGCCGTGCGCGGGTATAATGCACACTCGCCCTAGCCTCCTCACCCGTGATCCATTTGCTTTCCCCGCTCGCAGCCGCGATCTTGGAATCGAGCGAGGTCGCGATCTTGAGCGTCACGAACGGGCGGCCCGCGTTTTTGGACAGGAAAAACCCGCGGTTCAATTCCGTGCATTCTTTTTCCATCACGCCTTCAACAACCTCGATACCCGCCTGTTTTAACGCGGATATTCCACGCCCATTGATCTCCGGATTTTGATCGCGGCAACCGATGACAATTTTGGCCACGCCTGCCTCGATCAATCTTGAAGAACAGGATGAAGAGTTATCTTTAAAGCACGGCTCCAGCGTGACATAGACGGTGGCACCCTTGGCCCGCTCTCCCGCCTGTTCCAGCGCGACGGCCTCCGCATGCGGACGCCCGCCATCCTGCGTCTGCCCCTCGCCCATCACCACACCGTCTTTGACCATCACGCAGCCAACGGATGGGTTGGGGGCAACTCGTCCAAGCCCGCTTTCCGCCAGCGCGAGGGCGCGCTTCATGTAATCGGGATCAGGCGCGTTCATCGTCGAGATCGCCGGCAATTGTATGCCCGCGCTCTTTTTTGGCCTTGAGGTAGAAGAGATTGTCTTTCGTTGTGTAAACACCGGTCGGAATGACTGCCGCAATCGCGATCCCGTTTTCTTCGAGCATCCGCACCTTGTCGGGATTGTTGGTCAGAATGCGCACGGAAGAAACATTCAAATCTTTGA
>CBFGQF010000112.1:0-6263 GCA_965650865.1 uncultured Alphaproteobacteria bacterium
ATGCATCCCGTGGTCAGGGCGAGCAGCAATTCATACGGCGTGTAATCGCTGTTCCATCCGGCAATCGTCAAATCCTTGGGGATGAGCAACACGGCGATAATCGAAATCGCGCCGCGCAGGCTGCCCCACGCCAGAAGTTTTTCCCAGCTCGAGGGGATCTTCTGCTCCATCTTGAATTTGTTGATCGGCATGGTGACGGCATAAACCGAAATGATGCGGGCGATGGCGACGACAACAACGGTGAGCAGGATCGGCAGCCACAATTCGCCGAATTGCACACCCGCGCTTGCAAACAAAAGACCGGCCATCAGGAAGACGAGCGAGTTAATGACAAATGCCATGTGCTCGAGCAATTTGTTGATATACCCGTCCATCTTCGGCGGCAGGATGTTGCGCGAATAATTGCCAAGGAACAGCGCGGCAACGATGGTCGATATAATCGGCGATACATGGAACAGGCCGTAATGGTTGATCATCTCGGTCAGGATGAACACCATGTGCGCGGACACAAGCAAAAGCGTCACGGTCACAAATTCGTTTTTCTTGGTAAGGCGCAAGGCTTTTGAAAAGAGCGAGGCGAGAACAAGGCCGACAACCATACCCATGGCAATCATGATAACGAATTCAAGGATGCCATGGCCGATGGTGGCAAAACCGTGATAGCCTTCAACGGCAACGCCGAGCACGACGAGGAACAACGCCACCGCCGTACCGTCATTGAACAGGCTCTCGCCTTCGAAAATCATGGTCAGGCGTTTGGGCGCGCCCTGCTCCTTGAAAATCGCGAGCACGGCAACGGGGTCGGTTGCGGAAATGATCGCGCCGAAAATCAACGCGACAATAAACGGCATGTTGATTCCGATGAGCGGCAGAAGAAGATAAAGCGCAACCGCGACCAATGTCGCCGATAACACCACGCCGACGACGGCCAGCAGGGAAATCGTCCATGCGCTGTCTACCATCTTGCGGATTTTCATGTTGAACCCGGCTTCGAATAACAAGACGGGAAGAAAAATATAGAACAGCATCTCCGGCGTCAGGGCCATTTCGCGGATAAACCCGATCGCGCCATCGAAAAACGGCATTTCACTCAAAGGGACTAGAAGCAAGCCCGCGGCAACAAGCAAAACTGTGTAGGGAACTCTCAAGCGTTTCGAAGCAAAGAAAACGACAGTGGAAAGCGTGATAAGCAAAAACAGCGATAACGCTGATGTAATTGTGAGGACCATTTGAACACCCTTCTAGCGGCCTTTATTTTGCGGTCCTTATATACCTCTTGCAGTGCAGCGCAAGAAAAATCTTAGGGAAAATTTGGAAAAACCCAATTATTGGACCTGCATCCAACTACTTAATGCATCATCGTGCTCTGCCAAGGGGATTTGGGCAGGGCTTTACCGAACAGGGTGATTTCGAGAAGGATTTGCTTGTGATCGTCGGGGATGTCCCGGGCGGCCTTCAGGCGCTCATGGATCATCTTTACGCGGCCCCCGCGCCCCTCTTCCATGGCGCGCTTTAAAATGGCCCTCATCAAGTCGCGGTTTCTACCGTCCATAGGTTTATTTTAATTAAGAAAGATGAAAAAAACATTACCACAGAGGCACGGAGGGGACAGAGCAGCACAGAGTTTTTTTAAAAAACCTCTGTGAAACTCCTGAATCTCTGTGTCTCTGTGGTAAAAATTAATTGCCCCGCCCGCCAAACCTTTGCTATCAACCCGCCATGACCTTTGTCGTGACCGATGTTTGCATTGCCTGTAAGTACACCGATTGCGTGGAAGTTTGCCCCGTGGATTGTTTCTACGAAGGGGAAAACACGCTCGTCATCCACCCCGACGAATGCATCGATTGCGGCGTGTGCGAACCGGAATGCCCGGTCGAGGCCATTGTCCCGGACATTGATCCGCGGGCCGAGGCGTTTCTGGAGATGAACCGGGAATATTCTGCAAAATGGCCGGTCATCACGCGTAAAAAACCGGCCCTCCCCACCGCCGAAGCGATGAAAGACGTAAAAAATAAGTTAGAAGAATACTTTAGCCCAAATCCCGGAGACGGCGACTGAAGCAAAGTTTTTCATAACTTTGAAATTCTATAGTTGAAAATTAACACTTTTTTAAGTATACTCCCCTGCATAGTTTAACGATTGCGGTAATTGCGCTCGGCCTTTTGGCCGGACAAAACGGTGCCTTCTTCGGGACACACTCTTTGTATAGAACAGCAAAATCGTTTTTCTAAGGATGGACAAACTGGAAGACCGGCCTACTTCCGTGACAACACGTTTGTGCCAAACGTAGCGGCGAAACAAAATAACAATAACGAAAGGTGCTAGACCATGGCGAAAGCAGCAGCTGACAACGACAATTTCAACAAAGGCGACTATGTGGTTTATCCGGCCCATGGTGTTGGCCTGATCGAAGGTATCGAAACTGCCAAAATCGGCGGCGTCGAAGTGAAATTGTATGCCATCAGCTTTGAAAAAGACCGTATGCGCCTGAAAATTCCGGTTTTCAAGGCCAAGACATCCGGTCTGCGCCGTCTGTGCACGACATCCCGTATGAAGGATGCCCTGAAAACACTGCAAGGCAAGGCCCGCATCCGCCGTACCATGTGGTCCCGCCGCGCCCAGGAATACGAAATGAAAATCAATTCCGGCGACCCGATTGCGATTGCCGAAGTTCTGCGCGACTTGAAACGTTCCAACGATGAATCCGAGCAATCCTATTCCGAGCGCCAGATTTATCAGTCTGCGCTGGAACGCCTTGCCCGCGAAGTGGCCGCTGTTGAGAAAATCGACGAAGCCAAAGCCACGGCAAAGCTTGAAAAGCTGATGACGGCAAAAGTCGCCAAGCATCAGGCCGAAGCCGCCGAGAAAAAGGCCGCCTAAGGCTCAAAACCTTTCCTAGGGACATATGTCCAAAGAAAACCGGGCTCTCCAGCCCGGTTTTTTTATACACCATCGTCATTGCGAGCGTAGCGAAGCAATCCATCTTAGGATAGCCGGCAAGTCCGCAGGATGGATTGCCGCGTTGGCCTTACGGCCTTCTCGCAATGACGAATTCCCGCACTTATCCACAGGATACATACATAAGCGTTTTCTGTTAATTTCAAACGGCGGAGAATCGCGTACATTTATTATCAGATTCTGGGAAGTCGTGGGGACTTCTGACAGAATCGCCCACCAAGGAGTTCCTCCGCCGTGTGTCGTGGAATGCAGGATAACCGCTTTGCCTCTCTCGGTGCGCCGCGCCGGGTTTGGGCGGTGTCCGCAATCCACGGGGAACTGGACCGGCTGTATGCCATGCACGATGCGGTCATCACCCGTATACGCCCCGGTGACCGTCTTGTGTACCTTGGCAATTATACAGGCCATGGGCGTTATTCACGTGAAACCGTGGATGAACTTTTAACCTTCCGCCGCCTTGTTTTGGCCCAGCCGGGCATGATCCCTTCCGATATTGTGTATTTGCGCGGACATCAGGAAAATCTGTGGCACCGCCTGATCAATCTTCCCTTTGCCCAGAAACCGGTCGAAACTTTCGATGAATTGCTTCGCGGCGGCATCGGCCCGACGCTTGAGAGTTATGGCATACGGACATGCGATGGTATTCGGGCCAGCAAGGAAGGCGTACTGGCGCTCACCCGTTGGATCAGCCAAATTCGCGAAGCCATCCGTAAAAACCGCGGTCATGACCAATTGATGACCAGCTATCGCCGCGCCGCCTTTACGGCCGAAAACGGGCGCTATCCCTTGCTTTTCGTCAATGCGGGGGTCGATCCGAACAGGCGCCTCGAAGATCAGGGCGATATTTTGTGGGATTCGGGCGATGATTTCTATGACATCACACAGGCGTACGCCCCCTATGAGAAAATCATACGCGGGTATGATCCCGCCCATGAGGGCGTCCGCCTCAATTGCGTCACGGCCAGCCTTGATGGCGGAAGCGGCTTCGGCGGCACCCTCGTTTGCGCCGGCTTTGACAAGGGCGGCCGCATGACCGAAATGCTGGAAGCATAAAATATAAATCTTGACAATTTGGGAATTTAATCCTAGTATGTTTTTGATGTTATTCGATAAAACAAGGATCGAAGCGCAAAAAAACGAAAACAAACTAATGGATTGTCCGGGGCGGGATTTAACATTATAGCAATTCGAAAGCGGCCACACAAACCCGCTTGTTTCTGCGGCTTACGGGCTATGTAGATAATATCTCATCAAAATCCCTGAATACGTCCCGCGCTTGCCACAATGTCTGCACATTTGGGGCGTTAGCTATTAAATAGGACTGATCCAATACGGATTGCCTTCCGTATAGAGATCAGACACAGATCCTGCGTCCAACGCGACCATTAGGGAGGAATTTCATGGCTCATATCGACGATCCCCAAACACAACGCGCCAATCTGGATTACATCCGGACATCCATGAATGAACCGATCCTAGAGAAGGAACATGAACTGGATCTCGCGCGCCGCTGGCGTGACCATGGGGATGAAAAAGCGCTGCATGAACTTGTGCGCTCATACACCCGCCTTGTTGTGTCCGCCGCCTCGCGCTTCCGCAATTACGGTCTGCCCATGGGCGACCTTATTCAGGAAGGCAATATCGGACTGATGCAGGCCGCTGCGCGGTTTGAGCCGGAACGCGAACTTCGTTTTTCAACCTATGCCAACTGGTGGATCCGCTCGGCGATGCAGGATTATATCCTGCGCAATTGGTCGATCGTCCGCACCGGCACCACGGCCGCGCAAAAATCCCTTTTCTTCAATCTGCGCCGCCTACGCGGAAAAATCGAACGCGCGCAAGGTGCCGAAGGCCTCACCAACGAAGGCCGGATCAAGATTGCAAAGGAACTGAAGGTCAATGTGAAGGATGTCGAGGATATGGAATCCCGCATGTCCGGCGCCGATAGCTCGCTGAACGCCACTATCGGGGAAGACGGTGAAGAAGAATGGCAAAACTTCCTGGCCGATGACCGCCCGAACCCTGAAGAAATCGTCATTGGCATGCGCGATGCGAAAACGCGGTCGAAATGGCTTGAGGAGGCGCTTGGCTCTCTCTCCGACCGCGAAGCCAAAATCATTCGTGATCGTCACCTTCAATATGAAACTGTGACGCTCGAAGACCTTGGCAAGGAACTTGGCGTATCCAAGGAACGTGTGCGTCAGTTGGAGGCCCGCGCGATGGAGAAACTCAAGGCCAATATGGCAGGGCGTATCACAACCACAGAAGATTTGTTCGCAAGCGCTTAAAATGCCGCTTCCCGTGGAACACTTCGAGAGTTGGCTGGTTTGATAAGTACTCCATAGAAACCAAAAAAGAGGTATCCAAGATGAAAGCGACCAAAACACTTATGATGACGGCAGCCGCCGTTATGCTGAGCACCGCCGCCTATGCGGAAGGCAATTACGGTGCTAGGGCCGATATCAACAAAAGATCGGCGGACCAGATGGGACTGTCTTCCGATAGTGACGTAAACGTGGATAATGGCACTTACTCTGATATTAACCCGGCGGCTGGTAATGCAGATGCGTCAATTCAGGCGAACACAACTTTTTCCGCTTCTGAACTGGATCGTCAAACCGTACGCGACATCCAGACAAGTCTGGCCAATGAAGGATACTCCGTCCGCGCGGATGGCGTATGGGGCCCGAAAACAGCCTCTGCCCTGCGCCAGTTCCAACAAGCAAACGGCCTGACCGCCAGCGGTGTTGTGGACAGCAAAACACTGGCCGCACTGAATGTGAATACGGGCATGTAATCTCCCTCATACATGCCTCGTGCATAAAGCCGCCCTTATTAGGGGCGGCTTTTGCTTATTCTTATTCGGTTACAATCTTATAGAGCTTGCCTGGAACCAGATTGCCGCCCCCCAGCCCGTTCAGCACACGGAACCGTTCCTCGCGGTAATTCGGAAACGCCATTTGTTGGGAAACGCTTGCAACCGTATCGCCGGCCTTCGCCTGATAGGTGCGCAAACGCAGGGCACGGATTGAAGATCTTTCCTGTGCGGTCATGGCGCGGAAGCTATAGGTCGTACGCTTCATCCCTTCCACCACATCGGTGCCTGCATTTTGCGGAATGGCCATCTGGAAGCGGAAGAATTGTCCCGGCTTCCATTCAATTGCAACGACACGAATGATAACCGGACGGTTGTTGACGCTGCCCGCAAAGGCCGCCGTCGCGGCGCGCAGGCCGTTCACCGTAATGCTTTCCGCATCCGCCGGCGGATTGGCCTTCATCCAGTTCTGGGTCAGGTACGCCAGCGG
>CBFGQF010000113.1:0-6258 GCA_965650865.1 uncultured Alphaproteobacteria bacterium
TATGAAATTGCTGGGCGCGGAAGTGGTCCCCGTGACAAGCGGATCCCAGTCTTTGAAAGACGCGATCAACGAAGCGCTGCGCCACTGGGTTGCGAATGTCGAAGACACCTATTACCTGATCGGCACCGTGAACGGTCCGCACCCGTTCCCCGAAATGGTGCGGGATTTCCAGTCAATCATCGGTCATGAAACGCGGGAGCAGATGATGGAAAAAGAAGGCCGTCTTCCCGATACGCTCGTCGCTTGTATCGGCGGCGGATCGAACGCCATCGGCCTGTTTCATCCGTTTCTGGACGAACCCTCCGTCAATATTTATGGCGTCGAGGCCGCGGGACATGGCGTTGATACAGATCAGCATGCGGCATCCCTGAATGGGGGCAGCCCCGCCGTGCTGCACGGCATGAAATCCTATTTCCTGCAAAATGATGACGGGCAAATTACCGAGGCGCATTCCATCTCGGCAGGCCTTGATTACCCCGGTATCGGGCCGGAGCACGCTTATCTGTTTGACCGGAAACGGGTAAATTACGTTTCCGTGACGGACCAAGAGGCGCTCGAGGCCTTTCAATTGTGCAGCAAAATGGAGGGGATTATTCCGGCGCTCGAATCCTCCCACGCCATCGCCTATGCCCTGAAACTGGCGCCCACCTTGCCTTCGGACAATCTGATGGTCGTCAATCTTTCAGGCCGCGGCGACAAGGACATCTTCACGGTCGCGGGGCATCTGGGGGTTGAGATATGATGTATCTGCGGCCACACTTCATAGGGCCTGCCGCCAACGAACAAGCCAACGAGGAATGGCCCTATATCTCGCGCTTTATGCTGATTGAAAAGACAGATTTGGCCAAAGCAGACATCGCCCTTATTTTCGGAAACCAGCATTGCTACAGGCAATTGGCCGATGAGGGTGCGCGGCTTTATAAAAACGGCTATTGCGACAAAATTGTTGTCTCCGGTGGCCGTACCGACAATTCCGGTCAATTAGAAGCCGAAGTTATAGAGCATCATTTGCTGCAGCAAAATATTCCGGCCAAAGACATCATCACGGAAACCTTATCAACCAACACGCAGGAAAATGTCCTTTATTCCCGCGATAAAATCTACGATTCTTATGGTCCACGCGGCATTAACAGCCTGATTGCAGTCGGAAATATTGTGGCGGGCCGCCGCTTTTTAATGACATTGGCGCAAAACTGGCCGCAGGTTCTGGCCATGGCCTCTAATGTCAACCCTTTCCCCTATCCGCCCAAGAAATTCGGCTTGCATGCCGAAACGGCCCCTATCGTGCTCAAGGAATATGCCAAAATCACCGCTTATAAAGAGGCGGGCTATATTACCGACATCAGTATCAATCTCATCAACTCCCGCGTGGCTGCTTTGGCGCAACCACTTCCCTTATTACAAGGACCGCAATAGTGCAGCAAAATAATATTTCAAATTCCCCCGAAGAGTCCCAGAAACTGGGCGGCTTCACCGTTGTCGGTATCACAACCCGCACAACGAATAAGGACGGGAAAGCCACGGATGACATCAATACGCTGTGGCAGCGTTTCTTTGAAGAAGCGGTCGGCGAGGCCATTCCGGCCAAGGATGGCGAGGCGATATATGCCATCTATCATGATTATGAAGGCGATCACGAGGCCGCCTATTCTCTGACCATCGGTTGCCGCGTCAAAAACGATGATTTCGCGATTGTGGACGGGCTTTCCAGCGTGTTTGTCGAATCCGGCGATTATTTGATCTTTGCGGCGCAGGGAGAACAACCAAAGGCCCTTTTAGAAACATGGCAATCGATCTGGAAAACCGATCTCAAGCGCGCCTTCAGAACAGATGTCGAAATTTACGGCCCGCGTTTTTTCGAAGAAGGCCTGCATGAAGTCCTGATTTGTGTGGGGATCGATGCTTAGTCCGGCAGACATAGATAAAACAGCCAACCGGATCAAAGACTTCTTAGTCTCGGAGATTACCGATCTTGCAGCTAAACTCGATACCGCCTTCTCGAACGATAATAAAAAAGAGGGCAGTAAAATATTGCGAAAACTACAGGGGAGGCGCGATTCGCTTTTAATAGTCGAAGGAATTACGCATAATCTGCCCGATAGTCTTGAATTTTTCTATTACCGGCCAGTTGCCGCAGAAGATTCCCGCCGGATTACCCTGCGGGAAGAATTTGATACCAAAGTCAGATGGGGCTTTTTAAAAGCGGCCTTCAAGGACAAGGCAACCCAAAAAAACTTAATGGAAATGGGACTTTCAAGAGGGCAGATCAATCTTCTTGCGCAGAGAAACCGTATCCCACAAATTTCAAGGGGGGTAGGGTATGATTTGACAGTAGACCATATTCAGGAAATATCATGGGGTGGCACAAATGATATATCCAATCTATGCATTATGCCTTCCTATTTAAACGTATATAAGGGCCGGTTTGCCCATATCCAAACGCGCGCAGGACTGGAAGAGATATTGGGCTTCCGCCCCAAAAATCAAAACGGACGGCCAACAATCGTACCCGTCATTCCCGGCGGTTTCCGTGAAAAAACAGAAGACGATGATATTTTGCGCCAACGTATGGAAAAGCTTTTACAAAAGGATCTCCACTATGTCCATGAACCGTCTTGATCAGGTTTTTGCCCGTTTGAAGCAATCCAATAAAAAAGCCCTTGTCACCTACACGATGGCAGGGGATCCGGACGCCACGACCAGTCTGGAATTGCTGCACAAAATCGCGCAAAGCGGCGCGGATATCCTTGAAATCGGCATGCCGTTTTCGGACCCCATGGCCGACGGACCCGAAATTCAGGCGGCAGGCATCCGCGCCCTGAATGGCGGCATGACCCTACAAGGCGTTTTAGACGTCGTTTCGCAATTCCGCAGCATAAATTCGGATACCCCGATTGTCCTTATGGGTTATTTCAACCCGATCCTGCGATACGGCATCGAAAAATTTTCCAATGATTGCAGCAAGATAGGTGTTGATGGCCTGATCATCGCCGATATCCCGCCGGAAGAGGAAAATGAAATTCTGCCAAAACTGCAGCAAAATAATATTGCGCTGATCCGCCTGATCGCCCCGACATCGGATGAAACCCGCCTTGATAAAATTCTGAAAAGCGCGAGCGGTTTCCTTTATTATGTATCGATCCTCGGCATCACCGGCACCACGACAGCCGACGCCGATATAGTGGCGCAACATATTAAAGACATCCGCAAAAAGACCGATTTGCCGATTGTCGCCGGTTTCGGCATCAAAACGCCAGAGGATGCCAGGGCATTTTCGGCCGTAGCGGACGGGGTGGTCGTCGGATCCACGATTGTCAGAAATATCAAGGAGAATCAAAGCGATAAACGATTGACGGACATTATTTCCACACAGGTAAAATCGCTTCGAAGCGCCGTTTAGCTTGACAGAAAGCCTGTGAATAGAGCACCCTGCGCGCTGGTTTAACAACAGGGCTTATAATTACCCATGAACTGGCTGACCAATTTTATCCGTCCGCGTATCCGTTCCATTATCGCGGATCAGAAAGACGTTCCCGACAATCTCTGGCAAAAATGCGAATCCTGTGACGGCATGCTGTTCCACAAGGAGCTGAAGGCCAATTTGAATGTCTGCTATCACTGCGGCAATCACATGGCGTTGCCAGTCAAGGACCGCCTGGCCCTTTTATTCGACGAAGGTCATTACGAGCGCATCGCCCTTGGCAATGTCCCTCACGATCCGTTGAAGTTCAAAGACAGCAAGAAATATGCGGACCGTCTGAAAGCCGCCCAGCAAAAAACCCGCGAACAGGATGCAATCCAGATTGCCAAAGGCACAATCGGCGGCAATCCGGTTGTCATCGCCGCGTTCGATTTCGCCTTTATGGGCGGATCGATGGGCACCGCCGTCGGCGAAGGCATTGTGAAAGCGGCCGAAACCGCCGTGAAAACGGGGTCTGCCCTTATTGCCATTCCGGCCTCGGGCGGCGCGCGCATGCAAGAAGGCGCCTTGTCCCTTATGCAGATGCCGCGCTCCATCATTGCGGTCGATATGGTGAAAGCGGAGGGCCTGCCCTACATCGTTCTTCTCACCAACCCGACAACAGGCGGTGTATCCGCGTCCTTTGCGATGGTCGGCGATATCCATGTGGCAGAGCCCGGCGCTATGATCGGCTTTGCCGGTCGCCGCGTGATCGAGGAAACGGTTCGTGAAACCCTGCCCAAGGAATTCCAGACCGCCGAATATCTGCAAGAACATGGCATGGTCGACCTTGTGGTCAAACGTACAGAGTTGAAAGAAACTTTGGGACGCATTCTCGGCCTTCTCATGGTTAAGGATAAAAGCGGCCAAGGTGCCGGTCTCGGCGGCGGACTGAAACTGCTTGGCGGGAAGTCCGCCTCGGTTAAGAGTGGCAAATCATCCGGCCCTGTCGGCATCATCAAGAAAAAGGCAGCCGCAAAACTAGCCAAGCCCGCTGCCAACAATGCAGCCATCAATGTCAAACCAGTCAAAAAATCTGCCGGTGCATAAACGGTTCACGGGCGCATCTGACGACCCGTTTGTAGAGGATCGCCTTCGGGCGATCCTTCAGCATTTATACGGGTTCTATCACACCGAAATCGACATGTCCTTACACAGGACGTATCGTTTTATGGAGCGGATCGGAGCCCCCCATTTGCGCCTGCCCGCAGTGGTTCATGTGGCCGGAACCAATGGGAAAGGCTCTACAATTGCCGCGCTCCGGGCCCTGCTGGAGGCCTCGGGTCACTCGGTTCATGTCTACACCTCGCCGCATCTGGTCCACCCCACGGAACGCATCCGCCTCGCCGGTGAATTGATCTCTTCGGAAGGCCTCATCGACGTGCTGACGAAATGTATCGAAACCAATGCGGGTGAACCGATCACGTTCTTCGAAATCTTCACCGCTGCCGCGTTCCTGGCCTTCTCACGTGTGCCTGCTGATTATCTTTTGCTGGAAACCGGTATGGGCGGGCGGCTCGACACAACGAACATCGTGCCGGACCCTGTAGCCACCATTATCACGGCGATTTCCTATGATCATATGAAGTTTCTGGGCGATACCCTGCCAAAAATCGCCGCCGAAAAGGCGGGTATTCTCAAGGCGGGTGCGCCTTGTATCGTGGGCTATCAGTTCCCCGAAGCTCTTGAAGCGGGCGTTCTGGATGTTATCCGCCAAAAATCCGCAGACTTATCCCCAGACGCACCGCTTCATGTGTGGGGAGCGGACTGGTGCACCGAACCTGAATCGGACATGATGCTGTTTCGCTACGGAAATGACTCTATTCGCCTGCCAAAGCCCAATCTTCTTGGGAGTCACCAGCTTTGGAACGCCGGTGCAGCGATAGAGGCATTCCGGGTCATCGCGCCGGAGCATTTTTCACCCGAAATTTTATCCACAGCGCTCCGCCAAATCGAGTGGCCGGGCAGGCTTCAGACTCTGGAAAACCACGGATTTAAAAGGCTTTTGCCGGACAACTGGGAAATCGTTATCGATGGCGGCCACAACGATACCGGCGGTCTTGTGCTGGCGAAACAGTTTGAAGAATGGTCGAAGACAGACGCAAAACCGATTCACCTGATCGTGGCCATGGTCAACCGCAAAGACCCGCGTGCTTTCCTGAAACCACTTCTCCCCTATGCCGCCAGTATTACCGTTACGGAAATAATGGATGAGGCCACTAGTTATAAGGCGGATGAATTAAAAGCCGTTGCCGAGGAGTTGGGATTCCCCAATATCCTGACCGCCGCCAACGCCAAGGACGCCATCGTACGCGTGGCAGAAGCGTACACATCCGGCAAGCCCGCCCGCGTCGTTATGACCGGATCCCTGTTTTTGATGGGGAATATTCTGGGATTTGAAGGATAATTTTTTATAAAAAAATAACCTTTAGCCGCTAGTATGGCGGCATGACAAGGCTCGCCGTCGCTTACTTCCGTGAAATCATCGGTTACATCGATACCGATGGCCCCAAGGGCAATTGGGAAAGCGCCAACACGCCACTTGCGCGATTTTTGGAAAACAGCCATCCCGGCGAATTGCCCAATACCTTCAAATATATGCAGCCGGAAGGCTGGCTGGCCGGTTTTTTGCGGGGAGAGACCTATGTTGAAGAGGGGATCCGCTTTCTATCCAACCTGACCGTTATCCCCGAAGGCGCTTTCTCGCTCGACAAGGTGGGAATCGACACCCTTCATACACAGCTGAAAGATGGCGGTATCAAAGACGGCACCTTTACAGGTCTTTATGCCGGACCGTC
>CBFGQF010000114.1:0-6247 GCA_965650865.1 uncultured Alphaproteobacteria bacterium
CAATCCGCCTTCGCCATGTTCGGCTGCTGCCTCGTGCGGGGCGGCGGCTTCATCCGTTGTCATTGCCGGGCCGGCAGGATCATGCGGCGAAGTCGCATCCTCGGGAACGGTTGTTTCCTCGATGGCGACAACATCGGCATCAATGGCCGGGGCTTTGGCGTCGGACGCTGCCATGGCACCGGATATATCCAGTGTCCATGCCAGGGCCAGAACAGTGATCAGGCGGATTGTACGCATTGTTCCTCTTAGAGACCGAACAGGATCAGCAGGGAGATACCGAGACAGAAAATCGCGAGAGCTTCTGTAACGGCAAAGCCGAAGATCAGTGTACCGAACAGGGAACCCTGAACGGACGGGTTACGGGATACGGCTTCGTTGAAAGAACCGAAGATCAGGCCGAGAGCGATACCAACGCCCAGGATCGGGAGCAGGGCCAGCGCGGCAGACAGGATTTTAATTGTTTCGACGTCCATTTTATTCCTCTTTAGGTTTGGTAGTTGGTTTAGGTTTGATTAGTGGGCCAGCTCGACCGTGTCCCGCAGATAAATGCAGGCCAGAAGAGCAAAGACATATGCCTGAACGAAGGCCACGAACACTTCGAAGCCGATCAGGAGAACATTGAACAATGTCGGTCCGATAGAGCCGAACATCCCGACAACGCCCGCGCCGAACATCATGACGGAAAATCCGGCGATGACTTTGAGCATCAGGTGGCCCGCCAGCATGTTGATGAACAAACGCAGGCTCAATGTGATGGGGCGGGACAGATAGGAAATGATTTCAATAGGGATAATCAGCGGGGCAATCCACAGCGGTACGCCCGGAGGGCAGAACAATTGCAGGAAGTGCAGGCCGTGCTTCACAAAACCCATCACAGTCACGAGCAGGAAGATGATGAGGGCAAGGGCACCCGTTACGGCCACATGGCTGGTATAGGTAAAAGAACCCGGAATCATGCCAAGCACGTTCCCGAGCAAAACGATCATGAACAGGGTGAAAACGAGCGGAAAATACCCCATGCCCTTTTCACCCACGTTGTCGCGGACCATATTGGCGATGAATTTATAAAGCCCTTCGGCCACAAGCTGGCCGCGGGTCGGGATGATCGCCTTTTTGCGCATGGCAAGGGTAAGGAGCGAGATCGACAGCACGATGCCGATAGTCATCCAAAGGGAGGAATTGGTGAAGGACAGGTCTACGCCCCCGACAGCAAAGGGGACAAGCGGCTGAATTTCAAACTGGTGGATCGGGTTGGCCAACTCTTAGGTCACTCCATCGTCTGATTTGAGTCGTTTTCTGCGAGGTTTCTAGCGACTCCGGGCGGGGATTGCAAGCGATTAGAACCGATTGCGGTGCCTAAATTTTTCGAAAGTTTATAAAGATTGAATATAGCGGCGATCAGGCCCAAAACTATGAAAATAATCAGCAGTGTAGGGGTCGTTCCGAACAAAGCATCCAGAGCATAACCCATCAGGCCGGAGCCGAGCAAAACCCCTATCATTTCCATAAATGCACGAATGCCGGTCGCCATCTCATTACCGGTATGGGCCGGCTTTGGTGGCGGGTTCAATTCGGCGTGTTTAGCCTTTGCGGCGGCGATGCGGGATTCGAGGTCGTTTGTCATGTAAACCTTGCACAAATATTGTTATTTTTTACTACATTGATCTTCTGACTAACTATTAACGGATGATAAAACCGCCATAACAAAGAGAACTAAAGCAAAAAGAATAAAGAAACTCAAAATGCAAATATTAATAAATAATCTCCACCCACTACTTTGCTTAGAGTTAATTGCATGGTTTTTAATCCAATTAGCCGCATAAAAAGATGGCCATAGCAAAATAGGGCAAAATATAAATATAAAAATTGTTAGTTGTTCGAAACGCTGAATGGCATTCAGAGATTTCCAACCATTTCCATTGACTTCATCCAACAGTAAGCTTGTCGCTGCTGTAAAAGCTAAAAGTGCCCATGCTATCGAAAATACTTTTAATATTCTCATTCCGCAGCTTCGAGGAAATCGAGTTGCTGGTTGAGATCAACCGATACCAACTGTGATACACCGCGTTCGGACATCGTCACGCCATAGAGGCGGTCCATACGGGCCATGGTCAAACGGTGGTGGGTGATGACGAGGAACCGTGTTTCGCCGCGTGCCGCGAGGTCATCGAGCAGGTTGCAGACGCGATCAACGTTCGCGTCATCGAGCGGCGCGTCAATCTCGTCAAGCACGCAAATCGGCGACGGCGTCGTCAGGAACATCGCAAAGATCAGGGCAATGGATGCCAAAGTCTGTTCACCGCCCGAAAGGAGGGAAAGGGACTGCAACGTCTTGCCCGGCGGCTGCGCGAAGATTTCAAGACCGGATTGCAGCGGGTCATCGGATTCAACAAGTTTTAGATGCGCAGATCCGCCGTTGAACAATTTGACGAACAGATTCTGGAAGTGTCCGTTGACGATATCGAACGCGTTTGTGAGGCGTTCTTTCGCTTCCTTGTTGAGTTTGTTGATGCCTTCACGCAGTTCGTCGATGGCCTGCACGAGGTCATCGCGCTCACGGAAAATCACGCCAAGTTCGCTTTCAAGTTCTTCGGATTCCGATTCCGCCTGAAGGTTCACGGGGCCGATCTGGTCACGTTCGCGCACCAGTTTTTCCTTGGAGGATTTCAATGGCTCCAGCATCGGCAGGTTGTGTTCATCCGTGAAGTTCGCGGCAGTTGCTTGTTCACGAAGCATTTGCGGAGCGCATTCAAATGTTTCCTGAACGGCCTGCACGACTTCATCAAGATGCTGCTGTCCGGCAGAGACAAGAGCCTGCGCATGGGCGCGCGCTTCACGTGCCTCTGTCAGACTGTTTTCGGCTATCTTAAGCGCCTTGGTTGTTTCGGAGAGTTCATTTTCCTTTTCCATCAAGGCATCGGACGCTGCGTTACGTGCAGTCTCCAGTTGGGATATAAGGCCGAGCAGTTTTTCCTGCCCATCGCCGCCGGCGCGGGGACGGGATTCCAGTTCGGCGATTTTTTCCATCAAGGATGCTTCACGGGCTTCGAGTTCCTTGATGCGTTCACGGGAACGGATGGAGCGGTTCTGGTGGCTGTTGCGTTCATCCCCGATCGCGTGCAGACGCGCCATGCGGCGGCCCTGTTCAATTGTCAGCGTGTCGAGGTTGCGCACGGCCTGAGAATAGCTGTCACGTGTTTCAACGAGTGTTGCGCGAAGCTGTTCCACTTCCGCCGCATGCGCGGCCATTGTCGCCTCGTCATACGAAGCCAGTTCTTTCGCGAAGGTCTCAATCGAGGCCGTATAATTGACGATGTCCGCTTCCGTCATATTGACGGATTCTTCCAGCTTTGCGATTTCCGCGAACAGGCCCGATCTTTGTTCCGTCACACGGTTCAATTGCGATTGTTTGGATGATAGCTCCTGATCCTTGCGGCGGAGTTCGCTGCGCACCTCATCCAGCTTTGATTGCCATGTGGCTTGCGTGCTTTGCGCTTCGGTCGCGGCGGTGGCGGCATTATCATAGGATTGAACAGCGGCCGGCAGTTCGGCCTTCAATTCATCCAGGCGGTTTTTCTGTTGCAACTGGATGGCATGACGATCAGACGCGCTTGCCTTGATATGAAGCCCGTCCCAACGCCAGTAAGCGCCATCGGCGGAAACGAGGGATTGTCCGGCCTTCAATTGCGGTGCAAGGGCAGAGCCTTCTTCTTCCGTTTGAACGACACCGATAAATTTCAGGGCGCGATTGAGGTAATCGGGAGCCTCGACATGCGGCTGCAAGGCTTGTGATCCGGATGGCAGGGCGGGCACATCGATATTGGCATCGAAGTCGAGCCAGACGGACGGGGCCTCTTTATCTTTTGACGCCATCAACGTATCGCCAAGCGCGCGGGACAGGGCTTTTTCAAAACCCTTTGCCGGACGAATGTCGTCCAGGATCGGTTTGAACAGGCTTTGCGTGTCTGTATTGAGAATGCGTTCAAGCGCCCGGATTTCGGATTCGATTTCCGACTTGGCTTTTTCAGCAGCCTGACGTTCGGTGCGTGCGTTTTCAAGCGCGGCGCGCGCGGATGTCAATTCGGTTTCAGCATTTTCAACCTGGCCGCGGAGCGATTCCGTTTCACTTTCCAGCGAGAGGATGGATGTTTTCAGCTCGTCAATTTCGTTGTTGTCGCCGAAACGGGCACGGGCAGCGGCCAGATCATCGGTTAGTTTGTCTTTACGTTCCTGCGCAACTTCGAGGCGCGATTTATCCGAACTGATCTGCTGTTCGATCCGTTGACGCGCAGCGCGAGTTTCGGCCGTCTTTTGCATGAAGGCCTCATAATCGGCTTCCAGCTTTGTAACTTTTTGCTCAAGCTCATCCTTGATTGCTTGTTTCTGCGCAAGATCGGATTCTTCGTTGCGGCGGCTTTCGGACAAAATACGCTGCTCTTCTTCCAGACGCGCGATAGTTTCAACGCTTTCGGCGAGAATGTGATCCTCATGCGCTTTGTCGGCAATCGTTTGCTCGTACTGCGATTTTGCCTGATCCATCTGCTCCCGCAGCGCACGGTCCTGATCCTCAAGATGCTGCAGTTCCAACTTGTGCGCCTGTAATTTCGCGGCGGCCTCGGCTTCGGCCTTGCGCAGGGCCGGCAAATCTTCCGCCTGAACATTCTGTGTGTTCGTCAGCTGTGTCACGGTCTGCATATGTGTGACGACCATGCTTTCGGCTTCGGCAAAAGTTTTGGTCGCCTGATCGACGCGGGCAACAGCCATCACCCATTCGAGATAGGCGGTGGTGGTTTCCAGTTCCTTGATCTGCGTCGACAGGTTTTTGTATTTCTGCGCCTGACGAGTTTGTTTTTTCAACGCGTTGTAACGGCTTTCCATCGAACCGACGAGATCCTGCACGCGCTGTAAATTCTGGTCGGCCGCGCGGAGGCGAAGCTCGGCTTCGTGGCGGCGGACATAGAGGCCCGAAACACCGGCGGATTCTTCCAGAACGAGGCGGCGCTCTTGCGGTTTCGCATTGATCATCGCCGTCACGCGGCCTTGGGAAACGAGGGCGGGAGAATTCGCGCCTGTTACCGTATCGGCAAACAACATCTGCACATCGCGGGCGCGGCAGATTTTCCCATTGATGCGGTAGGTGGAGCCGTGGTCACGCTCGATCTTGCGCGTGACTTCGATCTGGTCGAAATCATTATACGCGGCGGGGGCGGTGCGCGAGGAATTGTTGATCAGCAGCGATACTTCGGCATGATTGCGGGCAGGGCGGCCAGAGGTACCGTTAAAGATAACGTCTTCCATCCCGCCGCCGCCAGAGCGCATGCGCTTGGCCGAATTTTCCCCCATAACCCAGCGCAGCGCCTCGACCGTGTTCGATTTGCCGCAGCCGTTCGGACCCACAATACCTGTGAGGCCGGGGCCGATCTCAAGCTCCGTCTTGTCGACGAAGGATTTAAAACCGCTGAGGCGTAGTTTTTCGAACTGGATCATAGTCTCAATATACTCATTCTACTTGTGGGGCATCGCCAACCGCGCCGTCGCTAACGGCACGGAAAGCACGTTCAAAGTTTTCAAGGGGCTGAGCACCGGAAATGGTTTGCGCGCCGTCATTGATAATGAAGGTCGGCGTGGAGGACACTTTCCATTTGTCCTGCGCTTCCTGCATTTTTTCGGCGATCTTCAGTTTCAGTTCAGGGCTTTTCTGGCACGCGTCGAATTGTTCATCGCTCAGTCCCGCCAGCTTGGCGTTCTGTTTCAAATGCGCCATGTAGTCTATACCGCCTGCCCATTTGTTTTGTGTCTGGAACAGCAGGGAGATAAAGCCCTCATAGCGTTCCGGCGGCAGGCAACGCGCGGTGATTGTGGCCTTAAGGGCCGGATCGTTCAGTGGGAATTCACGAAATTCAAAATAGACCTTGCCCGTATCGATGTATTTTTCCTTCAGTGCAGGGAACACATCATTGTGGAAATGGGCGCAGTGGGAACAGGTGAGGGAGGCATACTCAACAACCTTCACCGGGGCATCCGGATTACCAACGGCGCGGACACCGACGGCACGGTCAAGATCGAATGCCGCGTCTGCCGTTGCGATTGCGCCATCGGCTGTTTCTTCCGGCGCTGCGGGCACGGCCTCATTTGTAGCGGGCGCGGAAGCATCCGCTGTCTCTGCTGGCGGAAGGGTTTGCGTTGTGACTTCCGCCTGCGGCGGCGGCATGTCATTCAAATCTTTCTGAAGATAAAACCACATGCC
>CBFGQF010000115.1:0-6218 GCA_965650865.1 uncultured Alphaproteobacteria bacterium
TTTCGCTCAGATTGAAGAAGAACTGGGTTTCGATCCTTATATCGAACAGCCGCTTTATTTCGACGATGATCCAAAAAATATCGAAGTCGCCACGGCACGTGGATGGAATGCGGTCTTGTTCGATACCGCGGATGATTGTACCAATCATCCTATCATCACCGAACTCTTGCAAAGGAGCGTATGAATGAAAACAAAATATTTTGCGATTATGATGGCTTTAGCTCTAGCCTCCTGCGCATCGCCACAAGGTACGAAGCCGCCCGTAGCTGGGCCTTTTGAACGTGCCGATGCAGACCGTAATATGGAGCTGGACTACGGCGAATTCCGCAATTACATGGCTTATAAGGCTTCACCCTATCCAGAGGAACAGGCGCAACTCGCGCGTGAGGCCGCGATGGGAAACGGGCCGATGCACAAACGCTTTTTGATGCTCGACCAGAACAATGACGGGGCGATTTCCTATCTGGAACTCGGCGGTGGCTAAGTCCTAATAATACCACGCCGTGCGTTCGTTGAAACTGTAGAGGGAGCGATAGCGGCTCTCCATCGGGGATGGATTGGTATCATCGCCGTTAATATCCATCATGTAACGTGTGTCGTTGATATACACCATCAACACGGCATGATTGGAAAAATTTTCCTGATCGTAAACAACGGTGACCTTTAATTCATCCGGTGTGAAGCCGAGCTGGCGTAACGTGTAATATTTGGACAGGGCGAAATCCTCGCAATCGCCGCGGCTTTTTAGAAGCTCTTGCGTGTCGGCCCAATAATCCAGCTGGTCATACGCATATTCATCATACTTATAAGGTAGACGATTGAACCAGCGGTTGACGGTTATGATCTGGCGGAGTTTGTTCTGGCCTTTGAGATTTTGAATAAGGCCCGCCCACCGTTCCATTTCGGCGGAATCGCACGTAGCAGAATTTTGCTTGCATAGCGCAAGGGATTGAAGGGTTATCGTTTGCCGGCGGGCGAAGTCGGGCCAATGGGCCAGACCGCTCACGGGGCCTTCCCGCACCGGTTTTGCCGCATGGGCGGGGATGGCCATGGCGATTGACCCCAGTGCCAGCAATATGGCAATCATTGAACGCATGGTTCTGTATAACCCCTTCTGCACTGGAAACGCAAATAGAAGGGACCGGTTCCAAATTTGCGCGGCCCAATCGGAATAAGGTATTATATTTACATAATATAATAAAATGTAACGGTCTGAGAATGTTTGGTTTTTTCGAATCTTTTAACCGAAATAGACAGCGGGCGGCATATCCCGCCACACGCAGCAATCCGGTAAAATGCGAAGTGCTTTATCGTGAACCCCTGCAAAATGGGCCGGGCGTTTTCGTTGAAATACGCGATGAAGGAGAACATCTGGTTTATGTATCAAACCACGGTATCACGCCGGCCTATCTGAACACGCCCTACGAACAATGGTGCCGCGAGAATTTGCTCGAATCCTATGTTTTTGCCACGCTCGATTCGGCGCTGGATTATTTTCAACGGCGTCAAGGCGGGATCAAGCCCGACCTGATTTCCGCGATCCGGGGACAAAGCGCTGCATAACCTCTTTCTTCTTCCGACAAAAAAGCCTGCATGAAGCAGGCTGATTTTTCTTTATAACCGATAATCTTATCGTGAAGAGGAAGCGACCACCGTGACATTGCCGCGCGGTTTGGTGTGGAGCCACCAGGAATCGCGGTTGATTGAAAAGATAGGTTTGTAATGTGATATCTTTTCAATCGGCATTGCGCGCTTGATCTGGTTGTCGAGCACCAATGGCCCGTTCTCTGTGTAAACGACCAGAATGGCGTGCGGGATATTCTTTTGCATGTCCTGTAAGACCACAAGGCGCATTCTTTCTTCGGGCACGCCGAGTGCGCGCAGCGAGACATATTTTGTAATGGCGAAATCTTCACAATCCCCGCCATTCTTCATGAATTCCATCGGGGTCGCCCAATAATCTGTCTTGCCGTAAATGGCAGAGTCGTTCACATACGGGATATTGTTGACGACATCGTTGACGCCTGCCGCCATGCGGCTGATCGGCTGTCCCTGCAGATGCGATATCCGGTTTTTCAGATCGTGCATCGCCTGTTGACCGGACCCGGTGTCGAGCGAGGCATCGAAACGTTCGAACATACTGGTCCATTTGGTAAAGGCGCTTAAGGAACGGGATTCCTTCTCGCTGGAACCGAACAATTTGGGGTAATGACCCATCGGTGCAAAGGCCGCGACCTGCTGGAACGCGACGCGTGCCGGAACGTCTTTGATGGATCCCGCGCGGGCATTGTTGAATGCCCCCATACCTGCAAAGGAAATCAGCATCGTCAGTATGAACAACATCATGCGCAGCATGAATTGTTCGGCAAGAACGCGATGGATGGTCAGGGAATCGACAAGGCGGTGATCGCGTAGGACAAGGCCAAGCTGGCGGCCCGAATTGCGGCCGACGGCAAGGGCGAATTCAAGTTGGCTATCGGTGATATGGCCTTTGAGAAGCAGAAGCTCGCCCAGACGGTTGGCTTCCAGTCTGGCTTTCAGGCCGGACAATATTCCTTTTCTTTCGCAATGATCCTGGAACAAATTTTCCACGCCCCGACGCCCCTACATAGTCTGACCCAAATGGTTAAGTTTTTAACCCTTCCCACCTTCCAGTATCTCGAAGAAAGGTTTACGAAATACTAATAAACGGGTGAAAAATCTGGCAAATCCGCCAAAAAAAGGTTTAATGGGCGGGTAAGGACTGGAAAAAGAGGCGTTATGAATCCACAGGCACTACTCGATTCGATAAAAGGCAAATCCGTGATGGTCGTGGGCGACATCATGCTCGATGTTTTTGTCTATGGCGACGCCTCGCGCATCTCTCCCGAAGGGCCTGTCCCGGTTCTCTCTATTGCCCGTGAAAACCATATGTTGGGCGGGGCGGGGAATGTTGTGGCAAACCTCGCGGCGCTCGGCGTAAACCCTTTCCTGTTCGCCCTTAGTGGCGCCGATGAAAACGGCGCGAAAATGCGCGGCATCGCAAAAGAACTAGGCGCGGATATCACGGGCCTTCTGGAAGATAACAGCCGCCCGACCACGGTGAAGACCCGTTTTCTGGCGCAGGGACAGCAATTGTTGCGTAGTGATTTTGAAAAGACGCATGCGCTTTCGAATGCGCTCGAAACCAGAATGCTGGGCCTGATTGAAAAGGCGCTGCCCATGGTACAGGCGGTGATTCTCTCTGACTATGGTAAGGGGGTTTTGACGGCTTCGCTGATTGCAAAGGTCATTGACCTTGCTCATGCGAAAGGCCTGCCTGTCCTTGTTGATCCGAAACGCCATGATTACAGCATTTATAAAGGTGCGGATATCGTGACGCCGAACCGCAAAGAATTGGCGCAGGCTAGTGGCGCAGCCCATGTAAAAAGCGATGTTGAAATTATCGCCGCGGCCCGCAAAATCATCGCGCAGGCGGGTATCGCCAATGTCGTCGCCACGCGGTCGGAAGATGGCATGACCCTTGTCGGTGCTGACGGTGAAACCCATTATCGCGCACAGGCGCGTGAAGTGTTCGATGTGTCCGGCGCCGGCGATACGGTGATTGCGACCATTGCGGCCTGCCTCGCCGCCGGTGCGGATTTGAACGATTCGGCGCATATTGCCAATATCGCGGCGGGTATCGCCGTGGGCAAGGTGGGGACTACGCCCGTGCGGCCCGACGAAATTTCCGTGGCATTCGACAATGATGCGGATCTGTCTATGCAGTCCCCGGTTTTTGAAGACTGGCCTGCCGCAAAGGAAATGGTCGACCGCTGGAAGGCAAAGGGCCTGCGGGTCGGAATGACATGCGGATGTTTCGATATCCTCCATTATGGCCACGTGAATTATCTGGCGGGGGCGCGCCGCAATTGCGACCGTCTGGTCCTGGCCCTCAACCATGATACGTCCGTCAAAATTCTGAAGGGGCCGGAACGGCCGGTGAATGACCAGATGGCGCGGGCAACGGTGCTGGCCTCGCTCGCTTCCGTCGATATGGTTGTATTCTTTGGTGCGGAAAAGACAGGCGAAGACAATACGCCAAAGGCTGTGATTGCGGCGTTAAAGCCCGACCTGTTCTTCAAAGGCGGGGATTACATCGCGGCTTCTCTTCCCGAAACACCGATCGTCGAATCCTATGGCGGGCGCGTGGAAATCATGAACCTTTACGAAGGTTACAGCACCACCGCCACCATTGAGAAAATGAAGAATAAAGCCTGATTATTTGCCTTCAAGCGAGACAAGCTTGGTAAAGCCGCCATAGCTCATTTTCTCGCAATCAAATGGCATGGTGCTCGGGTCCATATTGGCAAGACGCGGATCGGCCATAACTTTTTTATTGATGGCGTCTCGCTGTTTTTTGGATTTGTAGACGATCCATGCAAACACGACCACTTCGCTTGGCTTGGCTTTCGTGAGCTTGGGGAAAGAAATCCCCATTTGCGTCTTCATGTCGTCGGCGACACACTCGTTGTAGGACAGGGCGCCATATTCCATCCAGATTTTACCGGCCTTCGCCGCAAGTTTTTTATAGGCGTCTATTTTCTTTTTTGGAATGAGCAGAACAAATCCGTCGACATATTGGGGCATGGGTATCTCCTTTCGGGTGAATCGGTTGGTAAAAGAATAACGCAAATTGGCCCGAATTCATTCCCCTTCGTTTATTCATAATTATGGGCTTGTTGGGGCTGTACGTGATTGGCGCAACTTGGTAGAATCATGGCCTGTTTCGCTCTGCACCTTTTCGATCCAAGGGATTGCCCGATGTTTAAAAAATTACTCCCCCTGTATGCCTCTGCCGCCGTTCTGGCCGTGTCTGCCTGTAGCCAGCCACATTCGTTCCCGACCGGCTACACCCATCATAACAAGACGTTCCGGTCGGCAACGCCGCCGCCGTCCGAAAAATTCACGGATGAACAGCGCGTGACGATGACGGCGGAACAGGCCGAGCAATTCCGCCGCGCGGTCTACTCCCTGGCCGAAAGCCTGACGCTTCGCGCCGGTATGCCACCCAAGCCTGTTTATATTCTGCGCCCCGAAAACATGTCGGCCTTTTATTCGAACATCGATAACAACCTGCATGAATCGCTGCGCCATCTTGGCTACAACCTCGCCGATACGCCGAACGGCGCCTATGTCTTTACCTATACGGTCGATCTTTTGCGTGATGCGAAGGATTTGAAAAATCCGGATGGCACCATGGTAGATCCGGCGACCCTGTCTTCGAACAATGTTCGCATCGCCCTTCAGGTGCATGACGGGGTCGGTGAAACCTCCCGCATGCTGACTGAAGAAGCGGGGACCTTCTATGTTTCCGGCGCTGAATTGCTCACGGTTCCTTTTGGCCGGTTTAAGGGCGTGCAGATGCCGTCCGCCGATACGGCATCCCGCAACTTTGTGGGCGGTGAACAGGGTGGATCCCTGCCGGGTCCTGCTCCTGTGGCGGCGCCATCCGGCTCGGCTGGCAATTGATCGGGGGTATAGCATGCGCCGTCACCTGACTATATCGTGTTTGCTGGGTGCGGCCTTGCTCATGCCTGCGTGCGAAACGGCGGCTGTGGCGGTTGCAACCCCGATTGTCGTGCAAAAACGCCACCTCAATCTGACGAACGCCAGTTACGCCGCGATTGAAACGCTGGTCGGGCAGACGAATCAAAAGATGGACCCGTTGCGGCCGCTGATCGTTCAAAATCTGGAAGAAATTATCGAACAGCCCGCGCCGGATGCGCTGACCTTGCAGAAAACAATTCACGAGAATCCGGAACTGATAAAGGTGATGCAGGAACAAATGAGCTCGCGTTTGATGCAGCTCGGCTACCGTGTGCTGGACCATCATGCGCCGCCAGCGACAGATCGTGCGCCCTATATCGTGTTTGGAACCTTCCATATCGACTATGGCAATTTGATCCAACATGGCGGGCATATGCAGGTGGCCCTGCAAATGCGTGATCCGGTGAACGACCGGATCATTTCAACCCACACCTATGCGGTGCCCGTCACCGATGAGGTCCGCCGCTATCTGGCGGGCGGCAATGTTTTGATGCCGAAGTTTGTAAGGGATTAACGGGAAGACAGAATTTTGTAGTAGTAGTAATGACCTGCCAAGCCCAATGTCGCGCTAGCACCATTGCCTTCAAAGCATCCTTCTTTTTTTGACGTTATGTACTCGCCCGTCGTATCAAGCGTCTGGGCGTATGTAA
>CBFGQF010000116.1:0-6202 GCA_965650865.1 uncultured Alphaproteobacteria bacterium
GAAAACTATTGTCATATATCAAGATGAGGGTGTGGGGGAGTTCGGGCTTTCCTGCCTGCAGCGTTTTTTCAAAGATGATGATGTGCGCCTTGTTGCCGCCGGACAGGTCATGGACAACACGGCCTTCGATGGCGCGGATATCTTCGTTATGCCGGGTGGCGCTGACCTCCCTTATTGCCGGAAGCTGAACGGGGCGGGAAACAAAAATATCCGCGCCTTCGTTGAAAATGGCGGTATATATCTTGGCATCTGCGCCGGGGCCTATTACGCGTGCCGTGATATCGAATTCCACAAGGGCCGCGCAGATGAAATCTGCGGACCACGTGAACTGGCCCTGATTGATGCCACGGCGGTTGGATCACTTCCGGACCTCGCCCCTTACTACGATGACAAACTCCGCACCGTCGCACCGATCAAGCTTTTGGCGGATGACGAAATTACCGCCTATTATCACGGCGGGTGCAAATTCAACCTCCATCAAGAGGCCATCGTCCATGCGCGATATGCCATAGAAGGCCTTCCTGCCGCTATCATAGAGAAGAAGATCAGCCAGGGCCGCGCTATCTTGTCCGGCGTGCATCTGGAAATCTCGGCAGACGATGTCAAAGATTATCCACTGGAAGACGGCGATGATGCAACAAGCCTTGAAACAATCGCTTCTTCTTTAAATAACAATCATTCATTTCTAAGATCGATTTTAGGAACAGAGCATCAACCATGACCATTCGTGTTTACACAGGAAGAGGAACGGCGCGTAAGGGCTCGCCCCTTCTGGTACATGAGCTCCAAAAACATGGCCAAGACGCATGGGGCATTGACCACAATGAAATGCTCACTTCCAGCGATTGGAAAAAAAATACATCCATGCTGATTTTTGCGGGTCAATCTGTCCGCGAATTTAAAGCAGCGCTCGGAGAAGAAATTCTCAGTGACATTCAGCACCTCGTACATGAAGGGGCTTTTGATTATACTGGTATTTGCGCAGGGGCAGCCTTCGCCAGTGCCCAAATTAAATACAGGGTTATCGATTTCCCCAACACAACCGAGAAAAAAATAACAAATACCGGGCTTGGCTTTTTTAATGGACTGGCAACAGGTCCGTCAAAATCAATTACACCCCTGCCTTTCAGCGGTGGATCAGAAAACCTATTACTCATACGTGTCCGCAGTATTGAAGATCAACGAAGTTTCTACGCCTTTCACTGGGGCGGCCCGGCGCTCATTCCCCTTGCCCCTATCAGAAATGATGAAGGTCGTATTCTTTCAACGCTTTATGATGACGGAACACCCCTTTCGTATCGCCTGAAATATGGACAAGGGAATGTGACGATTTACTCGTACCATCCTGAGATCAATGCAAAAAATATACATCGCTGGGCCGAAACCCGCCTCATGACCGGGGATGAGGCGGAACGGCTGGAAAGGCTGGCCCATAAGATGGACGATACGGCCTTTGAACGCTTTCTGGATGAGACAGGAATAGTACCAAAGTCAAAGGCCGCAGCCCCCTCCCCTTGGCGCTCACTATTGCCTTTTTAAAAAACCCCCGCAAATTTCTTTGCAGGGGTTTTCACACACTCCATTACTGGAAACTTTCTTTAACGCTATCAACCAGTAAGAGCGCGCTTGATGACTTCTACGTCCTGCGCGAAGGAGGCATCCTCCACCGCCAGTTCTTCAACCTTGCGCACGGCGTGCATCACGGTTGTATGGTCGCGGCCACCGAATTTGCGTCCGATTTCGGGCAGGGAACGTGCTGTCAATTGCTTTGCCAGGAACATCGCCACCTGACGCGGACGGGCCACGTTGCGGGAACGTCGGGCGGAATGCATATCGGCGAGGCGAATATTGTAGTGTTCGGCCACTTTGCGCTGGATCTCGTCGATCGTGATGCGGCGGTCGTGGGAGCGGAGCAGATCTTGCAGCACTTCCTGTGTGGATTCGAGCGTGATCGCCTGCTTGGCCACATCGGCGTGGGCGACGATACGGTTCAGGGCGCCTTCGAGTTCGCGGATATTGCTGGTGACTTTCAGCGCGAGGAATTCCAGAACCGGCTGCGGCACATTGGCGTTCAGCTGCTTGCGTTTCGCCTCCAGAATGCCAAGGCGCAGTTCGTATGTGGATGGCTGTATATCGGCCACCAGACCCCATGCAAGGCGGGAGCGCAAACGTTCGTCAATGCCTGTCAGGTCAGATGGTGCCTTGTCGGCAGAAATAATAATCTGCTTGTTCTGGTCTACCAAGGCATTGAAAGTGTGGAAGAATTCTTCCTGCGTGGATTCCTTGCCGGAGATAAACTGGATATCATCGACCATCAGAACATCGACAGAGCGGAAGAATTCCTTGAACGCCATCGTGTCGTTGCTGCGCAGGGCGCGGACGAATTGATACATGAATTTTTCGGCCGAAAGATACATCACGCGCTTGTTCGGATGCTGCTCCTTCATCGCCTGTGCAATCGCATGCATCAGGTGCGTCTTACCAAGGCCAACACCGCCATAGATAAAAAGCGGGTTGAACGGTACGGAGCCGCTTTCAATGACGCGGCGGGCGGCGGCATGGGCCAGGGCATTCGGCTTGCCCACAACAAACGAGTCAAACGTAAAGCGAGGGTCGAGCGGTGACATCAGCTCGAACGGGTCATCCATTGGCGCAGCCGCTTTGTTTTCGTTGGCCTTCAATGCCTTTTTCTCTTCTTCGGCATTTTCGGCTGCTTGCGCGGTTTGAACGACAACGATCTCCAGACGCTGGATGTCGGCATGACGGGCGCTCGACATTTCAAGAATGCGTTTGGAATAATGGGTTTGAATCCAGTCGCGCATAAAACGGGTCGGAACGGACACTTCGATCGTGCCATGGTAGTAGGCTTGCAGTGTCAGCGGCTTTAGCCAGCTACGGAACACCGCTTCGCCGAATTCGTCACGCAGTTCTTTGTAAACAGCCGCCCAGGCCGTTAGCACTTCTGGCGTCGGCGCAAAGGATTCCGTTTTGAATGGCGTAACATTGGTTTGACCCGAAAACTCAGACATTTATTTATGATCTCCACTTATCATGTACAAAAATGTTGCAATAGGGCCGAAAGTACCGCGAAAAGACAAAGGTCCCCCTTCCGTGAAAACAGGTTTTCACGGCCTCTTCGTTATATCATCGGCGAAAATTAAGGTTTTTGGCAAAGAAACCTCCAGCGCACGGACAAGCCGCATGCCTTGGGTTAGATGCCCCCTTTAACTCCAACTCTTTTCCCAACCGGGTAGTGTAAAGTCCTCTAGATACTGCCGTATGTGTGGTGTATGCCCCTTTTTGGGTTCTACATCACTTTGGCGGGTCCCCGCGTTTGATTACGTGGGTGTTTTTGATTGCTTATCCACAGACCCTAGACCGATTTTTTTTCAGTTTCAATCAGAATAAATGGAGAACAATGAAAAAAGAAATGATTGAACAATGAACACATTCCTATAACGGACTTATGTCCGGCGATTCGATTTCGCCAGACTATATTAGTTGTAATGTGCCAATTTATTGAGAAAGGGGTCTGTGCCGTTACGGCACAGGGGAAAGTTAAGCGCCGAGCGCTTTGATACGCGCGACAAGACGCGACATTTTACGGGCGGCCGTGTTCTTCGGCAGAATGCCTTTGGAAACACCGCGCATCAGTTCAGGCTGTGCGTTTTTATAGGCATCCTGTGCCGCTTTCGCATCACCGCTGGCAATCGCAACTTCGACCTTTTTCAGGAAGGTGCGGATGCGGCTGGTACGAGATGTATTGATCTCGTTACGACGGGCGTTGGTACGAATTCTTTTCTTTGCAGAAGCGTGATTTGCCATTGTTTTTCTCTATCCTAATAAATTCTTTCGTCCGGCACTCCGGAAGCGGGAATTTGAACCCAAAATATTATCCACAAGCCCCGTGTTGTACGCGTGTGGGACCGTCATTGTCAAGCGAAAGATCGGGCTTTTTTCGCCTAGGGTTTCAAGGGTGAAAGGGTAAAATGCACAACCGTCACAGGGGGGCGCCGCACCAATTCAAGCACCAACCGGTCTTCATCCCTAACATATTGGTTTTCCGCCATTTTTTTCCAGCCCAGCTGGGGCAGGGAAGAATCGTAAAATCCCTGTATATCCTTGGCATCCACCGTTTTGGAAACGGCCACTACAGATGCAATCCGCCCTCCCGGCTTGTCGAACAGCATCGCCTGTTCCTTAACCTCTTCCAGACCGGTCATAATCGGCACATCATAGAGCGCCTCGAAATAGGCATCCGCGGCGCGGGCGGCGCCCCCTGAAAACAGGCCCGCGGCAAGCACAAAACTTAAGATTGCGAACTTTATTCTGCGCATCAAACGCTCCTATTTCTGGCAATGGCGGCAAAAGAATGTCGCCCGGCCGCCCTGAACTATCTTTTCAATCACAGCTTTCTTTCTACCATTTGGCGCGCAGACAGGGCAAGGCTCCCCCTCTTTTCCGTACACTTTAAATCCATGCTGGAAATAACCAAGGCTGCCATCACTCTGGCGATAATCTTTCAAGGTGCTGCCCCCCGCCGCTATCGCACGCATTAGGACATCACGCACCGCCGCAGCCAGTTTTTCGGCATGCCCCGGTGTTAGGGAGGATGAAGGAATTTGCGGATGGATACCGGCCTGATGCAGCGCTTCGCTGGCATAAATATTCCCGATCCCCGCCACAATACGCTGATCAAGCAAGGCTATCTTCACGGGCATATTTTTTGCCCGCAACCGCTCATACAGAACCGGGCCTGAAAAGCCATTGGAGAGCGGCTCCGGCCCCAGATCCTTGAAGGCAGGATGGGTTTCATATTCGCTCTGCTTAATCAAAAACAACATGCCAAAACGGCGCGGATCGCTAAAGACTACGCCCCCGCCGCCCGCCATATGAAAGAGGACATGATCATGTTTCGCAGGAACATATCCCTTCAAGGTCGCTTTGGTGCTCACCCTGCCAGACATGCCAAGATGCATCACCACCATGTCGCCACCTTCAAGATGAATCAGAATATATTTGGCGCGCCGTTCCAGCCGCTCGATAACCCCGCCCTTAATCCTATCCGCCATCTTCGGTGTAAAAGGTGTGCGCAACCCCTCGCGGCGCAGCTCGAGCTTGGCAATGGCCTTTCCGGCCATAAACGGGATAAGGCCGTTTTTCACGGTCTCGACTTCGGGCAATTCAGGCATGGTGTTTTAGTCCTGTCTTTTCCAGACAATATAATCGCGGGATGGATCAAGCAACAGGGGGCTGCGCGGCGGAACATAGGTACGGGTTTCCACGCCCTGCGGGACATTTTGCCAGATCATCGCATCGTCTTTAAAACCGGCGATCATGGGATAAGACCCGCGGGTCAGACGCTCGTACCTGATTCCCGAACCGGCGGGGGCGGCTGGCGCTTTCCAGTCAGCGCGCGGTTGCATCACCGCAATATCGTCAATCATAGATATGGTTCCGGAGGAATAAAGACGCGGGAATTCCGGCTCTCCCCTCGCAAGAATGATTTGATAGGCACCCTTGCCTATTTGCATGACGGCAACGTAGGGACCGATATTGGCCATCCACGATCCCTGCAGATCACCCATATCAACGCCTTTTTGGCGGGGCAGAACGAGTTGCGCTTTATCCAACGCCTCTTCGCGACGCGATTGACTGGCCATGTCGGTTTGCAAGCGTCCGGCGACTTGCGGATCAGGCCCTTCTTCCGAAACATCGGGTCCGGCAAAGGCCAATATCAGGACGCTTATAAAAGCCAGAACGCCAAGCCCGAGAACCAGATAACCAACGAAACGGGACTCGGGGCTCATCTCTTGCACAGCGCGCCTGCGGCGGCCTCCATCAGGGGCACGCCTCCTGACGGGATTGGAGGGTTGGGCAGGATCGTTCATAGACTTATTATGGGGTATTCACGATATTTCAGCAAGTTATCGCAGGCTATCGGATAAAAAAAGGCTGCCCGAAGGCAGCCAAGTTGGGTGTGGGAACTCTACAAAAACGAAACTTTTCTATGCACCTCTATGCCGTTTATCCGGAGAGCGTCTTGTAAGACCTTTCCGCAGTACGGTACAACGATGCCAAATTGCGCAAATAAACACGCTCTATCTTCTGCCGCTCATCCCTGTAAGGGCCAAGGGTCGAAGCGCAAAACCCGCCTTTATCGGCATGAGAGCGATACACTTCCAAACGGCTTAATATCTCT
>CBFGQF010000117.1:0-6191 GCA_965650865.1 uncultured Alphaproteobacteria bacterium
CCGCGTCCGCTTGTTCATGTTGTCCGCCGATCAATTCCGCCTGAACCGTGAACAATGAATTTTGCCCCGCCCATATTTGCGCGGTAAAAATTTTATCCTGTGTTCCGGTTGTGCCTGTGCCGGAAAGGGAGGCAGAGCGGGTTTGTTTGTCTTCACGATATTGAATTTGATGATCATCGAGATTGCGCTGCGAAATCATACCGGTAAGGGCGGCCTTCATCACGGCTTCGTTATACCGTTTGAAATCGGCGGGGCCTGACGGGTTGCACGTCACGGACACATCGACCGTGGTGCGCAGATCATAAACCATGGTGTAGGAGTGAAGATTGTAACATTTTCCATCCGGAAGGCATTTCTGCGCGAGGTGCGGTTTTTCCGGAAAGGTGATTTCGAAATCGCAAAAATCCGGCGCGTAACGACCCGGATTTTCGGCTGGCGCGTCAGGCGCGGCCTCTGCCGTTGCTTCTTCGGTTTTGGGCGCTTCCGGTTTTGATTCTTCGGCGGCGAAAGATGGACCCATAAGAATCGTCATTGCGAGGAACAAAGTGACGAAGCAATCCAGCCTGCGATGGGGCATCAGATATTGTAAGATGGATTGCCGCGTCGGCCTTTGGCCTCCTCGCAATGACGGTAATAAATTCATGCGCCAGCCTTCCATGTTGTCGGGTCCGCTTCGGATTGTTCCTGCGTGACCATATTCTTTACTTGGTGTTGCCCATCACGTACGAACCAGACAAACGGGAGGCCTTTCTTGCTCGCATATTTCAACTGGTCGCCCATTTTCTTCGGCGCGTGATACATTTCGACATTCACGCCGTTCTTGCGCAGGGTGCGTGCGGCTTCATACGCCGCCGGGCGATCGGATTCATTTTCCGGCACGGTCATCATGACATGCGCGGGGCCTTTAGGCGCGTTTTCGCCAAGGCCCAATAGTTCGGGCCGCGTCTGGCGGATCACATCGAAGAGGCGCGAGAAGCCGATAGAGATTCCCACGCCCGGCAAATGTTTGTTGATATAGCTTCCGGCCAGATCGTCATACCGGCCGCCGGAACAGACGGAGCCTGTGAATTCCGGCACATCCAGAAGCTGCGTTTCGTAGACAGTGCCGGTGTAATAGTCGAGCCCGCGGACGATGGAGAGATCGGCGACAACCGCATCTTGGGGAAGGTGTGACAAGCTATTAAGTACAGTTCCTAACTCTTTAACCCCATTAACTAAGGTTTCATCTGTAATGGATCTTGTAGTATTATCCCATCCTTTAAATACAGAACTTACATGTGTTCTTAATTCGCTTTCGGTGCGTCCTTTAAAACTAACAAGTTCTAAAATGTTGTCGATTTGATCCTTCGAAAGAGTGGTGTCATTTTGGAGAAGCTTTATGACTTCATCTTTTCCAATTTTTTCCAATTTGTCGATTGCTCTTGTAACGGGCGTAAAATCTTCTATTCCAAAACTTTCTAAAAAGCCCATCAGGATTTTTCGATTATTGATACGCAATTGCACCTTGCCGATATTCAGGCCTTCCAGCACTTCATACATGACGGACGCCACTTCCGCGTCAAAGCTGATCGGCAGGTTGTCGACATTGATGATGTCGATATCGCATTGATAAAATTCGCGCATGCGGCCCATTTGCGGGCGTTCCCCGCGCCAGACGCGCTGCATCTGATACCGTTTGAACGGGAAGACGAGGTCGTTGAATCGCATCGCCACGTACCGCGCCATCGGCACCGTCTGGTCGAAGTGCAACGCAAGGCGCGCTTCCTTCGCATCGTTTTCATCCTTGTGCAGGCGTTCGATGACATAGATTTCCTTATCAACTTCGCCCTTGGCGGAGAGGACATCCAGTTCTTCCACGCTCGGCGTTTCGATGTTGCAATATCCATAGGATTCAAACACGCGGCGGATATGGTCGAACCATTTTTGCTCCACCAGGCGCTCTTCAGGCAGCCATTCGGGAAATCCGGCAATCGGTTTGGGTTTGTATATTTTACGGTCTTTGGTCATGTCGTTCTCTTAGGGCTTACGTGAGGCCGAGCGTAGCGGAGTAGGCGGGCATTTCCAAGCATGTTTTTGATAAAACAGGGTAAAATTACCAAAGACCGCTCGACTTTCGGCAGGCTCACGTTGTAATAAACGATATGTCCAAACTGCACTACCGTCCCGAAATTGACGGGCTTCGCGCCCTTGCCATTTTATCCGTCGCCTTTTTTCACGCCGAAATGGGGTTTGATGGTGGCTATGCGGGCGTAGACATCTTCTTCGTCATATCGGGTTTCCTGATCACATCCATTCTATATAAGGACGCAGGCAGCGGACAGGCGAGTCTGGCCCATTTCTGGGAACGGCGGGTGCGGCGGATTTTTCCCGCGCTGACTGTCGTTCTGTTGTTCTGCCTGATCGCCGGGTATTTCTTATACTTTCCTGCCAACCTGATCGAGCTGGGCCAGCAGGTGCGGGCGCAATCGGTTTTTGCCTCGAATGTGCTTTTCTATCTCCAGTCCGGCTATTTCGATTCCAGCAGTGAGTTGAAGGTTCTGCTTCATACATGGTCGCTCGCGATTGAAGAGCAATTTTATCTGTTCTTTCCTATTGTGTTTTTCACGCTTTATCGCCTGAAGAAAGATTATCTCTTCCCTGTTCTGGCCGTGTTTGCCGCGATATCACTGGGCGTCAGTGTTTACTGGATAGAAAAGAACGCCAATGATGCCGCGTTCTATTTGCTTCCCGCCCGCGCGTGGGAATTGATGGTTGGTGCATTGATCGCTCTGTATCGCCCAGTCAAACCTATGCCGCAAAAATGGGCGGAAGGTTTGGGCATCGCTGGCCTGATCGCCATTTTATACACGGTCATCGCCTATGATAATGGTACCGATTTCCCTGGGCTTGCGGCGTTGCTGCCGACGCTCGGTGCAGGCGCGATTATCCTGGCGAGCGCAAACGGACCGATCCGCGTGGCGCGGTGGCTGTCTTGCAGGCCGCTCGTCTTTATCGGCCTAATCTCCTATTCATGGTATCTATGGCACTGGCCGGTCATTTCGTTTTTCCGCTATCTGCCGGGGATTAAGTTCAATGCGTTAACGGGTCTTGTCTGCCTGATCATCAGTTTCGGATTCGCCTATCTGTCCTGGCGCTATATTGAACGCCCGTTCCGCAAAGAGGGCGGCGTGATGGGACGCAAGGCGTTGTTCGCCTGCGCGCTGGCTATTCTTGCCTCATGCGCCGCCATTGGCCATTATCTGGTGGTAAAGGAGGGCCTGCCGGAGCGGATGAACGAACAGGCGACGCGCCTGGCTTCGGGCATGCTGGACAATCACCCCTATACCGAATGCAATGGCGATATCGAGACGCAGTTGAAAGACAATGCGCTGTGCCAGACCAATAAGGACGCAGGAAAGCCTACATTCCTTGCGTGGGGCGATAGTTTTACCAATTCCATGGTGCCGGGTTTGTTCCATATTTCGAAAGAGACGGGGACGAATGGTTTTATCGCGACCTATAGCGCATGCCCGCCGATTTTGGGCCTGAAGCAACGCAAGGACGGGCGTGAATTCACCTGCGCCGATTTCAATGACGATGTGCTTTCCTTCGCCGAGCGCAATGGAATCAAAAAAGTCTTTTTGATCGGCAACTGGTATGGCTGGATGCGCGATGAAAAGAAAACCTATTATGACGATGAAAGCTGGTTCGAGGCCTATAAAGACACGGACACAAGCAAGGCCGCCGCCGGGTTGAAACGCACGGTGAAAATTTTGCGGGAAAAGGGCATAGAGCCTGTTGTTGTGATTGCGCAGGCCTATGCGATGGAAGATCCCGCGCGTTATCTTGCGCTTGAGGAAATGTTCGATATCAAACCGCGGACTGTTTTCATTTCGCGGGAAGAGAACCGCGAACATACCGCGCCGGTGATCGAACCGATGATCGCGGATTTACGCGCAAGCGGAGTGGAAATCATCGATTTCCGTGACCGTTTGTGTGATGGGGAACAATGCCGCGTACAGCATGATGGTTATAGCCTCTACTCAGACCGGGCGCATTTGTCATCCAAAGGGGCCATTTACGTCGCGCCGATGTTCCAACCCTATTTAAAGAAATAATCAGGCGCGCTTGCGGTTCAATTCGAACAGGTTTTCAAGACGATTGACAAGGGCGCTCGCCAGTTCGTCGGCATCGGTGATCGTAAGGGCACGGGAATAATAGCGCGTGACATCATGGCCGATTCCGATGGCCGTCAATTCCACCTGTTTCAATCCTTCGATCCATGCGATGACATTGCGAAGGTCGCGTTCCAGAATATTCGCGGGGTTGACGGAAAGGGTTGAATCATCGACCGGCGCGCCATCGGAAATAACCATCAAAATCTTGCGTTGTTCGGGCCTGCGCGCAAGACGGTTGTGCGCCCAGACGAGGGCTTCGCCATCGATGTTTTCCTTGAGAATGCCTTCCTTTAACATCAGGCCCAGATTTTTACGGGCGCGGCGCAGCGGCGCATCGGCGTTCTTATAGACGATATGACGCAAATCATTGAGTCGGCCGGGATGTTGCACGCGGCCCTGTTCGATCCAGAGATCGCGGCTTTTTCCACCTTTCCACGCGCGGGTGGTAAAGCCAAGGATTTCAACCTTCACGCCGCAGCGTTCCAGAGTCTTGGCCAGGATATCCGTACACATCGCGGCAATGGCAATAGGGCGACCGCGCATCGAGCCGGAATTGTCGATCAAAAGCGTGACCACCGTATCACGGAAATCCGTCTGCTTTTCCTTTTTGAATGTCAGGTTGATGGTGGGATTGGCGATGAGGCGCGAAAGCTTTGCGGGGTCGATGTAACCTTCCTCCTGATCGAACAGCCACGATCTTTGCTGGCGGGCGAGAAGCTTGCGCTGTAAGCGGTTGGCGAGCTTTCCGGCCACGCCGTGCAGATGGCCCATTTGCTGATCCAAAATCTGGCGCAGGCGTGCCAGTTCTCCGTTATCGGCAAGGTCTTCCGCATCGACAATTTCATCGAAGGCGGTGGTGTATATCGTATAACGCTCACCGGCCTTGCCTTCATCGAAACCGGGCAGGCGGTTGCTCATCGGTGAAGGTGCATCGCCTTCGCTTTCGACCATGGACTCGTCCTCGAAGTTTTCATCGAATTCGGTTTCGTCCATAGTTTCTGCGATGTCGGAATCATCGCTTTTGTCTTGGGCACTGTCGCCCGATTGCGAATTGTCCTGTGGTTCTTCTTTTTGTTCCGGCGGTTGATCGTTCTGTTCGGAATTTTCATCCTGCTCTGCGCTGTCAGACGTATCGTCCGCGCCTTCATCTTCACCAGGCGCCATGTTGAGCGCCGAGAGGATATCACGGCTGGCCTTCGCATATTCCTTTTGGTTGTCCAGCAACGGTTTCAGTTTTGCAAAGCCATGCTCTCCGAGTTTTTCATCGATCCATGGCTTCCACAGGGCAACCAGCGTTTCGGCGTTTTCGGGGATTTTTTCGCCGGTTAGTTCGAAGCGGGCGAGGGCGTGGAGCGCATCCGCCATATTGGCGTCACCGCGTTCTTGCAATCCACCATAGCCGAGGCGTTTGAATTTATCGCCCAGCACCGCATTCAGATTTTTCCCTACGCCCGGCATCTGGCTGGCGCCTAGTGCTTCATAGCGGGCTTGCTCCAGCGCCTCGAACATCTGCCGTGCTGACAAATCCATTGGCGCATTTTTAAGATGCAGTCTGCGGTCATGGTGACGAAGCCGCAGGGCCTTGGCGTCGGATATGCCGCGCATAAGGCTCCGCGCATTGGCGTCGATCACATTCGGCGGTTGCGGCAGGCGCGTGGCGTCGTCCGTCGGCGCGGTGGGATAATCCGTTGTCTCCGCCGCCGAAAACGTCACCGCCATATGTTTCTTTTCCGCCATGGCGCGAAGTGTCGCGGCGGTAGCAGATTTGAAATCGTCTGGATCTGTATCTTTGGTAACGGACATTCGTTCGTTCTGTCATCCTGAGCGTAGCGAAGGATCCCATGAGATTCTTCGGTCGCTTCCGCTCCCTCAGAATGACAATGAGAAAATTTACTTCTTGATCAATTCAACGCCGAAGCAGCGTTGATAATATTCATTCAGTGTCGGCCATTCCATTTCATCGCATTTGTTCATGAAGGCGAAGCGGAAGGCGAGATCGCGGTCACCGAAGATGGTATAGTTTTCAACCCAGCT
>CBFGQF010000118.1:0-6049 GCA_965650865.1 uncultured Alphaproteobacteria bacterium
ACCAGTCGGCGGTTCTTAATGTCGCCCGTAACGAAGTCTATATCACATATGATATCGATCGTGAGGAGGCCACAGATACCAGCCCGGCGGTTATCACGTATGACCCGGATATTGCAACGGTGCCGGAAGGCGTGATGATCAATGTCCAGCCGTCTATCGATCTTGAGAATAAGACCATCTCAATGGCGGTGAGGCCGAGTATTACCCAGATTGTCGGCTATTTCGATGATCCCACGCCACAACTCTTCGGTGCCGATATTCAATCGCAAATTCCGATCGTGAATGTGCAGGAGTTTGACTCGCTTCTTCAAATGAACAACGGACAAGCAATCGTGCTCGGCGGATTGATTCAGGACCGTGCATCGGCAACGCAGACCGGTGTGCCTGTTCTGGGCGAAATGCCGCTGGTCGGGGCGCTGTTCCGCAATCAGGTTGATCAAATCCGGAAAACGGAACTGGTTGTCCTGCTTAAATCCACGATCATTGAAGGGAACAATATCCATGATACTGATAAGGATCTGTATCGCGGGTTCTCTCAGGATCGTCGTCCTTTCCAGCTTTAGAAAGACAGGGGTAATCTTGTGAGAACAGCCTGGCGCCTCTACCGCTATATTATTCAGGCGGCGGTTCGTGACAAGTTGTTCTGGTCCATATTCGGTGCCCTCGCCATTGTATTCAGTTTGTCCTATTTCTTCGGATCGACAACGCTCAGCGAAGGGGCGGGTTTTGCCATTGTGTTCACAGCCTTTGGCGCTCGGCTTTTCGGCGTGGTTTGTATCACTCTTTTCACAATCAATTATATCCGGCGCAGTTTTGATGCCCGCGACATCGAATATCTTCTATCCAGACCAATCGGCAGGGTGGGGTTTGTTCTGACACATGCAGCGGCGTTTTCCACGCTGGCCGTGATGGCCTCATTCCTGCTGGGTGGGCTTGTCGCATTGCTTGAGTTAAAAAACAGTTCAGGCGGTGTGCCGCTATGGTGGTTCAGCATTACAGTCGAATTTATCATTATGGCGAATGTCGCGATGTTTTTTGCTTTTGTCATGAAAAGCGCCACGGCCTGTTCTCTGGTTGTTTTGGCCTTTTATCTGCTCACCCGGATCGTCGGACAGATACTCGGGATCATCGCGCTGAATGAAGGCGGCGGCGTTATCCGGTTTGCGTCGAAAGTGATGGAGTTTATTTCGATTTTTCTTCCGCGCCTTGATCTTATGGGGCAGACGAAATGGATTTTGTACGGCATGCCCGAAAGCATCTCTTTTGGTTTTATTGCCGCGCAGGGGCTGGTGTTCTGCCTTATGATTATCTGCGCCACCGCCATCGATTTAAAGCGCAGGCAGTTCTGATATGCTGCGCGCAGGATATTACAGCCTTTACGCCATCTTCGTTATGGCGATTGCTCTTAATTTATCCTTCTGGATGCAGGCGAAGAATGTTCGCGATGGATGGGCGAATGTGCCCGCCGCCCCGAGCGAACATGTTTTGTCGATGATGGCTTTTGGCGATGACCAGGTCGCCTATCGCATGACAGGATATTTCCTGCAAAATCTGGGTAGTTCGGGCGGACGCTTTGAGCCTTTGGGGAATTACAATTATCCTGAATTGGAAAAATGGCTATTCAGCGCGAATGCGCTAGATCCTTACTCCAACTATATACCGTATTTGGCGGCCTACTATTTCTCGGCCACTCAAAATCCCGAAGATGTCCGCTATTTGATAAAATATCTCGACGCAAATGGGGCTGTGGATCGCCCGCAGAAATGGCGCTGGTCGGCGCAGGCGGTTTATCTCGCGCAATTTGTATTGGAAGATTATGATTTGGCCTTGCCGATTGCAAACAGGCTTGCATTGCATCCCGATGCGGCAATGTGGGCCAAACAATTGCCGGCGATGATTCAGTTGAGACGTGGCGACAAGGAGGCGGCCTATGGCATTCTTCTGCGAATGATAAAAGAAGAAAGCGATAAAATGGCGCCCGAGGAGATAAACGCTGTTCTGGACATCATTTGTAAAAGAACGCTGGATAAGAATGATGCAGCGCAAAACCCTCTTTGCCAGAATATAGAATAATAATATAAATATCCTATGCATGTGGGTTTTTTCGGCATCGCTGAAATTCTATCGTTGCTGGGATTGGTCCAGTCGGTTTACGTCCTTGTCTATATGACGTTTCGTTCCGGCAACTGGCGTTATGCCATTATCCCCATCGCCTATTTTACAGTTCTGTCGGGGGCCTTCCTTCTGGATGCGGCGCAAACGCGGTGGCAAGATAATTTCGTTCATTATGCTTTTTATCAATGGGCGTTGTGGTTCTCGGGTGTTCCGCTTGGTGTCCTTCTGATTTTTCAGGTTGCCAGAACACCTGATTTACCCCCCGCAAGATATCTTTTGTTGTTGATACTTATCCCGCTTTCTTTGGCATTTTATTTCATAGACCGGGATATGAAAGGGGATTTGGATCTGGTGTATGTTTCCGGGCTGGTGGCCGGGGCGCTGGCCCTGCTGGCGGTCTGGCTCCGGCGCGACATGCTGGGCGGTCTTGTCACCGAACCGCATGCCGGGGGAGAGCGGTTCTGGCTTATTCTGGCGCTCATCGTCATACAGACAGCTTTTCTTGCCTCGACCTTCGCGCATGTTAGCAACTGGCTGGATCTTTCGGAATGGCTGCTGATACGAAATGTTTTGGGGCTAGGGGTGGTGTATATTTCCGCCACCAGTCTTTTCAGGATTTATCCGCAGGCGATCAAGGTGGCACGTAAGCAGCCCGATCAGGAAATTTCGGCGGACGATCAGGAAATCGTTGCACGCTTACAAAATCTTTTTGAAAGAGACAAGCTATATCAGGAGCCTGATTTCGGACGGGCCGAAATGGCACGGGAGCTGGATATCGGGGAAGCCGTCCTTTCGCGAATCATTAACAAGCATTACGGCAAGACAATTCCTCAAATCCTCAACGATTACCGTGTGAGGGATGCCAAGCGCCTTCTGGTCGATACGGATGCACCGATAAGCCGTGTCTTTATGGAATCGGGCTTTAGTTCAATGACAACGTTTAACAGGGTTTTTAAGGAACAAACGGGGTTTTCGCCCAAGGAATACCGGTCTATTAACAAAAGCTAAACAACCCGTTGACCAGAATGACAAAACGGTCATTCACAATGGCAGAATGTCATGACATGAAATTCTATTGCCCTTATCATTTTACAAGGGACGGGCCTTGAAAGTTGGTGTAATATGTTGGGCATCTAGGGGGTCCCCCCGTTTTTTTCACATTTGAATTGTATTTTTTGAGGAGAGACAGATGACTAGACTCGTAGCATCTCACCGCCATTCCGAACAGGGTTTTACTCTTGTCGAATTGGCCATCGTGATGGTTATTATCGGCCTGCTGATCGGCGGGATTCTAAAAGGTCAGGAATTGATTACAACGGCGCGTGTTGGGGCCACGGTTTCGCAACTGAAATCGCTTGATGGCGCTATCAACACGTTCCAGGAAAAATATGCGGCTTATCCGGGCGACATGCTGCGTCCAGATACCCGTTTACCGGGATGTACAACTTCGCCATGTAACGTTGCCGGTGATGGAAACTCTATTATCCAGAACGGGGCTTCGCGGACAGGCGCTTCACTTGGTGGCGGCCCGGGCACTGTTACCAACGCCTCCCAAGGGGAAGGTCACCGCGCCTTTACGCACCTGACAGCGGCTGATCTGTTGACAGGGATCGATCCATCCAACCCGGGCCAGTTTTCCGGTACTCTACCAGCTATTCGTGCCGGTGGCGGTATGTGGATCGGTTATTCCGATACGGCTACAGCCACAGGGGGTGTGACTACACTGACTCCGGGACGTCACTATGCTGTTCTTAACGGTATCCCCGGTGCCGTTGCGGCAACATCCGGCGGTTTTAACTCCATTACGGCGGCCCAGATCGACCGTAAGATGGATGATGGACGTCCAGACTTTGGCGGCGTGCAAACCATCGGTACAGGCTGCTCAATCACCGTTGCCGGTGTTGTATCCTATGCGGAAGCCGTCCCTGGCGGTGCATGCGCCATGTACGCCCGTATCATGAACTAATTGTTCACGTGAATATGAAAGACCCCGCATCATTGTGCGGGGTCTTTTTTGTCTTCAATTTCAGGCGGCTTTGGCTTGAAGCTGCTTTAATTCCTTTATTAAGGCATCGCCCATTTGCGATGTGCTGACCTGCGTGCAACCCTCCGCCATGATATCGGCCGTGCGGATGCCGCGTGAGAGCAGGGCCTGTACGGATTGTTCGATAAGGTCTGCGGTATTGCCTAGGCCGAGCGAATAGCGCAGGGCCATGGAAAAAGACAGGATCGTGGCCAGCGGGTTCGCCTTGCCTTGTCCCGCGATATCGGGGGCGGAACCATGAACGGGCTCATACAATCCCGGTGTGCCCGGCGCGCCGAGCGAGGCGGAGGGGAGCATGCCAAGGGATCCCGTCAACATAGCCGCTTCGTCCGACAGGATGTCGCCGAACAAATTGTCGGTTACTATCACGTCGAACTGACGCGGATTGCGAAGAAGCTGCATCGCGCAATTGTCCGCATACATATGTTCCAGCGTGACATCGCTGTATTCGGCAGCATGCAGGGAAGTTATATCCTCGCGCCAGAGTTTGCCGCTTTCCATCACATTCGCTTTTTCGCATGATGTAACTTTTCCGCGCCGTTTGCGGGCCAGTTCAAAGGCCACGCGGCCCACGCGCTGGATTTCTTCTGTCGTGTAGACTTGCGTATTGATGCCGCGGCGCTGTCCCTTGCCGAGGTCTTCTATGCCACGTGGTTCTCCGAAATAGACCCCGCCCGTCAATTCACGAACAATGAGGATGTCCAGACCTTTTACTATTTCTGTTTTGAGTGTAGAGGCATCCGCCAGAGCGTCGAAAACAATCGCGGGGCGGAGGTTGGCGAATAGGCCAAGCTCTTTGCGTATGCGAAGCAGGCCCGCTTCTGGCCTCTTGTTGTAATCGACACCATCCCATTTCGGGCCGCCGACCGCGCCCATGATGATCGCATTCGACGCGCGGCATTTTTCCAGTGTGCTGTCGGCAAAAGGCACGCCATATTCGTCATAGGCGGCCCCGCCGATTTTGTCCTCATGGATGTTAAATTGCGCCTGCCCACTGTCTTGCAGCCAGTCGATTACTTTACGCACTTCGGCCATCACTTCGGGGCCAATGCCGTCGCCCGGAAGGATTGTCAGTGTGAAGATTTGATCGCTCATAACCACGGTCTTTCCTGTGCGCGTTGGGATTCATACTCGGTAATTTTATCGGCTTTCACCTCGGTCAGGCCGATGTCATCAAGACCATTCAGAAGGCAATGTTTGCGGAACGGGTCGACATCAAAGGAATAAGAGAATTTATTGCCGCGAATAACAAGCTGTTTTTCCAGATCGATTTCGAACGGGACTTCCGGATTGTCTTCGGCTTCCTTCATCAATGATTCAACCTGATCCTTCGGAAGTTTGATGGGCAAAATGCCGTTTTTAAAAGAATTGTTATAGAAGATGTCGGCAAAGCTTTCGGCGATCACGCAGCGTATGCCGAAATCAAGGATGGCCCAGGGCGCATGTTCGCGGGACGAGCCGCAGCCGAAATTCTCACCCGTGATAAGGATGCTGGCATTGCGATAGGCCGGTTTGTTCAAAACAAAATCCGGTTTTTCCGATCCGTCTTCATTATACCGGATATCGTTGAACGCATGAATTCCTAGACCTGCGCGCTTGATTGTTTTTAGAAACTGTTTGGGGATGATGATGTCGGTGTCGACATTAATCATGCGCAAGGGCGCGGCGGTGCCGGTGAGTTTGACAAATTTTTCCATAGAAGGAAAATAATCAGGAAACCCCTATAATTGCAAGGCGTAAGCGGGGGGCGTGGCAGTGTTCTGGGCAAAAAACCGCCCCGATCTTTTGCAAAAGTCATAGCATTGCTCGACCAGCCCGGAATCGAAACGATCGGCGTGACGTGTGCGAAGGTCATAGAACAGGCTATCGAGGTTGTGATGGGTGCCTTCC
>CBFGQF010000119.1:0-6045 GCA_965650865.1 uncultured Alphaproteobacteria bacterium
GGATGCATCCTTGCGACATTGTTCATCAAGGCGCCGATGATCGGCCCGATGATGCGCCGTTACAAACTCACCGATCCAACGCCATTGAAACGCGCGCATGAATCGGACCTTGCGGTTTTCTATCTGATGGCGGAGCGCGAGAGGCTTCATGAATACCGTATCAAGGGCTTTGTGAACGAGGAACAATATCTGCGCCTGACGGAGCGCGTGGAATGCAGCCTCGCGACTGCCAAGGACGAGCGCAAAGCATTGGTGGAAAAATTCGGACGCGGGATTTTCGACCAGTCGTTGCACCTGGCCATGGTGCATGTTGAAACCAATGCGCTGAAACGTCTTTTCATCAATGACGAGATCAGCGAAAAACCGTTCCGCCGCATCCTGAACAAACTGAAACTTCAGGAAGAAATGATTCAGGCGGCGCAGCATGACGATATTGACCCCAAAGTCTATATCGACCGGAAGGATCTGTTCGAACATCTCGCGGCCTTCGTCAAGGCGCCGTTCGATTCCAATCGCCACGAGCTTACCCCCGAACAGCGCCTTGAATATTATCGCGCGCAGATGATCATTGCCCGCAAAGCGCTGAAGACCATCGAGATGATGCAAAGCACCTATCCGGAAGCGGTCTTCCTGGAAGAATCCTATGAAAGCGTTCTGGTCCGTTACCGCCGTTACAAGGAGCGGTCATCCATCAAGGCCGAGGCGTTGATCGCGGAGAACAAGGACCGCCTTACGCCGCATCTGGCACGGCTCGCCGAAAAATCATTGTCGGCTTCGGGTGAAAAGGCCCTGTCGTACCTGCATGATAACGGCCTGATCGACGAGCACACGGAGCATGAAGTTCTGGAGAAATGTTACGCCTAGAGCGTTTTGTCATTGCGAGGAGGCCTATAGGCCGACGTGGCACTCCATCCTGTATTCTATCAATAAGCGCCGTAAGCTGGATTGCTTCGTCACTGCGTTCCTCGGAATGACGATTATAAAAGGTGAAGTGTTGTATCAGACAGCTCAACTTTTTGCCCGATCGGCATAATGTAATTCAGCGCGGGATCATGGCCAAAAGGCGCATTGGTCAGGACGGGGATTTTCAAGCCCGCCGTGTGTTCGGCGATGATATCTTCGAACGTAAAGCCGAACGGCGTGCCTGTATCCACCATATGGGTGAATTGCCCCAGCACGAGCCCGCTGATTTTATCCAGCACGCCGGAGCGGCGGAGGAAGCAGAAGTCGCGGTCGATGCGGCTCCATTCTTCATAGCAATCCTCAAGAAACAAAATCGCGCCTGTCGCATCCGGCATGTCGCCGGAGTGGATGAGATATTGGAACAGCGAAATATTCCCGCCGATCAGCCAGCCTTCCGCATGGCCTTTGTGCAGGATATGCGCGCCGGTGAGGGGGATTGTGTCTTCTTCGCCTTTCAGGAAACGCAGATTGAATTCCGCCTGCGGTGTTGTCGGCAGACGTTTCGCGGTGGGGCCGTGATAGGTAACGATTCCTGTGCGCGCCGTGATGGCGTTCAGCAGCGCGGTATTGTCGCTAAAGCCCATATAGATTTTCGGATTGGCGCGGATGAGCGAAAAATCGAGCAGGTCCAGAAGATGAAGCGCGCGGTTGCCGCCTGTCGCAAAAAAGATGGCGGCGATGTCGGGGTTTTTCACGAGGTCATGGAGGGCATCGCGTTTTTGTTCGTTCGTCCCCGCCGACTGGTGCAGACGTTCAAACGTTTGCGGATGGACGAAGGTTTTGAATCCGTGCGCGTGCAGGAACAATTCGCATGCATCGATGTCGGATTTTTCCACGCGGCTGCTTGGCGCCATAATGCCGATTGTGTCACCGAGTTTGAGAGCAGGAGGCTTTATCATCGTTCAATCCTACTTCGTCTTGGCAAAGGCCTCAAGGGCGCGGTTGCGGGCTTCACCATGATCAACAACCGGCTTTGGATAGGTTTTGCCGAGCGTGACACCCGCCGCCTGTAATTCCAGAGGCGGGGCCTCCCATGGTTTGTGCAGGTATTTGTCAGGCATCTTCGCCAGTTCCGGCACCCAGCGGCGGACATAGGTCCCATCGGGATCAAATTTTTCGCCTTGAATGATCGGGTTGAAAACGCGGAAATAGGGGGCGGCGTCAGCGCCTGTCCCCGCAATCCATTGCCAACTGGCGGAATTGCTCGCAAGATCCGCATCGAACAGGCAATCCCAGAACCAGCGTTCCCCTTCGTGCCAATGGGTGAGCAGATGTTTGCAAAGAAACGAGCCGACAATCATCCGCGCGCGGTTGTGCATATAACCAGTCGCCCAAAGCTCGCGCATTGCCGCATCGACAATCGGGTATCCTGTTTGCCCGCGTTGCCATGCGTGTAGAGCCGCGGGATTTTTGTCCCACGGGAATTTATCGAACTGCGCCTGAAAGTTTTTGTCCGGCAAGGCGGGAAAATGATAGAGCAGCGAATAGGAAAATTCCCGCCATCCGAGTTCTTTCAAGAATGTATCGGCGTTTGCGCCGTTGTGGTTTGCCTTCACCGCGTGCCATGCCTGATTGGGTGAAATTTCCCCGAAATGCAAATGCGGTGACAGGCGGGAGACGGAGGGTTTCGCCGGAAAGTCACGCCCGGTTTTATAATCGTCCAAACCCTGTGCGATAAATTTTTGAAGCGCCTTTTGCGCGCCGTCTTCGCCAATATCCCAATGTTCGACCATGCCCGTATCCCAGCGCGGTTCAGGTTTGATGGGCAATAGGGAAAGGTCATCGATGGATAGATGCGTTTCAACTTTGGCGAATTGAATGGATGAAGGTTTGGGAAGCGGTTTGCGCGGTTCTTCGGCGTTCAGGCAACCCTTCGTATAGAATGGTGTGAATACTCTATAAGGCAGACCATCGGCCTTGGTCACTTCCCACGGTTCCCATAGCAACGAGCCGTTGAAACTCCGCGCTTCGATATCGACATCGCTCAAGCCATCTTTGATCAGCTTGTCCCGCTGAATCCGCCATGGTTCGTAACAGCGGTTCCAGTAAACCGTATCAGCGTTTATTTTCTGTGCGAAGGCGGTGAGGGTTTTTAAGGCATCGCCCTTTAGAATGACAAGGCCGCCGCTTAAACTGTGGTTCAGTGCATGAAGAGAATGATGGAGCCATACGCGGCTTGCCGCGCCCATCTTATGCGATTTGGCATTTTCATCATCGAGGATGTAAACTGGCACCACCTTCGCGCCGGAAGACGCGGCCGCGTGGAGGGCGGGATTATCGGACAGGCGCAGATCCTGACGGAACCAGACGATAGCGGTGGATGTTTTGCTCATAGGCTAACATTCAGTTTTTAAAAGGAAAAAACAAGCCCTTTAATTTTCATATTGCAATAATATGCAAAATTATCTATGAAAGGTCGCAAGGTGAAAAAATGAGTTTCGAGTACCTAGACGGCACGAGCGACGACATAAAGTCCCGCATTTTTAACGGGCATTCAAAATAGAGAGTTCAAAACGCCGATAACGACAATAAAAGGATGACTGCGAGTATGATTGCCGATCCGGGTAGGGCGTTGTGTGACGCTATTGTTGAAAACGACATTATTAAATTCAACATGGTTCTAGGGCATAGACGCAATACCGCGCGTGCCCTCAACAAGGCATTGTTTATGGCAGTCGGCTATGAGCAAGACGAGTTTCAACAGGCAATCTTACATCGTGTTGCCGAGCTTAACGAAGAAAGCATGAAGATAGATTTGTCCGAACGCGCCAATGGCCTTCTGCTTCGCAGCATTCTACAAGACAATATTCACGGTGTAATTGTCAGCCTGCGCAATCCTTCGGTCGACGTGAATTGTCATGACGACGAATGTTTCAAACAGGCGGTTTTGAACAACAGATTGAAGATTGCCGATGTGCTTCATAGTGCAGGTGCCGATATGATAAAGGTCTATGCAGACGATAAATTCATGGACAGGGTTAACCGTGCGCAGGGTGGTGTGACCAGAGAAGGGCGAAAGCTGGTCTTTAGCTTGGTCGGGGAAATAGAGCGTTCGCCCATCCCGCTGGAGATAGGCGATTTTACACCGGTTGTTTAAAAAAAAAAGGAAAGCGCGGGCTTTCCTTTTACTTTTGTATCTTATCTGTAGCGTGGCTTAATTAACCATCCGTCGTGATGATCTTGCTGATTTCCGCGATCTTCTCATCGGCCTTTAAATTGTCGATCTGACAGGTTCCCGCCGCATCATGCCCGCCGCCACCATATTTGAGGCAAAGTTCGCCGACCTTTGTGTTGCTGGTGCGGTTCAGGATGGATTTGCCGATGGCGAGTACGGTGTTCTGTTTGTTTTTGCCCCACATGATATGCATGGAAATATTGGCACGGGGGAACAGCGCATAGATCAGGAAGCGGTTGGCCGCCCAGATCGTTTCTTCATTGCGCAAGTCAAGGCGGATCAGATTGTCTTCGAGCGTGGAGCAGCGTTCAATCTGTTCCCGCGCCTTCATATTGTGAGTGTTGTAAAGGTCAACGCGTTCCTTCACATCGGGCAGGGCGAGGATTTCGTCGATGCTGTTATGTTCACGCACGGCGTCGATGAGTTTCATCATGAGTTGATAGTTGGAGATGTTGAAGTCACGAAAACGGCCAAGGCCGGTGCGCGCATCCATGATAAAGCTAAGCAGTTCCCAGCCGGATGGATCAAGAATATCTTCGCGGGAGAATTGGGCGGAGTCGGCCTTGTCCACCGCCGCCATCATGTCATCGGCGATGTCGGGGAAGGCGTCCTTGCCGCCGAAATAATTGTAAACGACGCGAGCCGCGGATGGCGCGGCGGAATCGATAACATGGTTGTCTTTCTTGTTCTCACCCGCCCGCTTCACTTCGGAGGCGTGGTGGTCGAACGACATGTAAACCCCGGGCACATAAGGAAGGTTCGTCGTGATAACCGTGTTGTCTATATCGACGAGCCCGTCCTGCATATCCTTGGGGTGCGCGAAGGTGATGTCTTCGATAATGCCGAGTTCCTTCAGCAGCACCGCACAAACCAGCCCGTCCATATCGGAGCGTGTAATCAGGCGGTACTTCTTATCCGGATGGGGTTTTAGCTGTGCTTGGGCCATTGGCAGGGCTCCTTGGAATCGGATTGATTTTATTGAAAAAGCTACACAGGAAAGAGTACTTAAAAAAGGATAACGGAAAGTTAAAATGATCCGAAGCCGTCAATAGCGCGATATATAAAAATGGCCCGTAAAGGGCCATTTTATCAGGCCTCTACGACCTCTGGTTCTTTTTTCTTTTTCTTGCCATCAGAGATGACATAGACCGGCGGTTTGTTGTCATCGACTGTTTCCTTGGAAACAATGACTTTTTCAACATCGTCCTTGTCCGGCACTTCGTACATCGTATCCATCAGCATGTTTTCAAGGATGGAACGAAGGCCGCGTGCGCCCGTCTTGCGAATAATCGCCTTTTTGGCAACGGCAATCAGTGCCTCATCGGAGAATTCCAGTTTCACGCCTTCCATATCGAACAGGCGTTGATATTGTTTCACGAGCGCGTTTTTCGGTTCCGTCAGGATGGATACCAGTGCGGCCTCGTCAAGGTCTTCGAGTGTCGCAAACACGGGGAGACGGCCCACAAATTCGGGAATGAGACCGAATTTAAGCAGGTCTTCAGGCTCCAGTTTGCCGAGCAATTCGCCAACGCCCTGCGCATTCGGTTCTTTTACATCCGCGCCAAAGCCGATCGTTGTGCCACGGCCCTTGTTGGCCAGGATTTTTTCGATGCCCGCGAACGCGCCGCCGCAGATAAAGAGGATGTTGCTTGTATCAACTTGCAGGAATTCCTGTTGCGGATGCTTGCGTCCGCCTTGCGGAGGAACGGAGGCCACGGTGCCTTCCATCAGTTTCAGCAAGGCCTGTTGAACGCCTTCGCCCGATACGTCGCGGGTGATGGACGGATTGTCACCTTTGCGGGAAATCTTGTCGATTTCATCGATGTAAACGATACCGCGTTGCGCGCGTTCGACGTTGTAGTCGGAGGCTTGCAAGAGTTTCAGGACGATGTTTTCAACGTCTTCGC
>CBFGQF010000120.1:0-6039 GCA_965650865.1 uncultured Alphaproteobacteria bacterium
CGTTATAACATCATGCGTCGAAAGGTCTTCACCCGTCACGCGCAGATAATCCATTTTAAAACCTGTGCCGGAAATCCAAAGCTCGTTACATCCCGACTTGCCGCAATAACAATCAGGCCCCGGATATTCCGCCCATGCCTTGTCATCCGTGAAATAATTCACACCGCTTCTGGGAGCTTCGATCTCGCCGCCAAAGGGATGTTCCGGCGCGCCATTTGGCACATACACGCGCGGATAGGCCAGCATATTATGCCCCCATTCCCCGCCCACGCCGTTGATGCCCGCAACCGGTTTGCCATGGACGACAACACCGCCGCCGCACCCCGTGCCAATGATAACGCCGAACACGACATCGGCGCCCGCGCCTGCGCCATCCGTGGCCTCCGATACCGCAAAGCAATTCGCATCATTCTGGATGCGCACCTCGCGCCCGATCATTTGGGAAAAGTCTTTCAACAAAGGCTTCCCGTTCATCCATGTCGCATTGGCGTTTTTAACAAGCCCGTTATCTTTGGAAATAGACCCCGGCATACCAATGCCTATGGTGCCTTTGACGCCGATCTCCGCTTCGGCTTCATCGATCAGGCCTTTAAAGCTTTGCATGGTCTGCATGTAATCGCCGCGCGGCGAGGGTATACGTTTTCGGTAAATTTCCTTGCCGTTGAGCGCGTCGAGCGCAATGATTTCCGTCTTCGTTCCACCAAAATCGATTCCAAGACGTAATTTTTCCGGTGCCATTATTCTTCGTCTCCTTGCAACAAAACCGCAGGCGGCATGTTTTCAAAACCGTATCTTTTCACATGATCGGCCTGAATGCGCGCGTATAAAAGCGCGGATGTGTATTCGGCCTGTGTTGTCAGGGGATAGGTCGGGCGGTTGTTGAAATCGAGCAGGCGGATATTGTCCTTCTCGCGGCAAATGCCGCTCTGTGTTTCCCGCACACTAACGGGCGCATCGGAAGAATTGATCATACAATGGACTGTGCCGAGCGGCAGGGTGATGGATTGTCCCGCCGGACTGTCATGACGCACGCCATCGGCGATAACGGTCAGGACGCCTTCCGTCACTTCCCACAATTCCTTGCGCCCGCGGTGGCGTTGCAGGGAAAGCATATAGCCGGGCTTGACCGTGATCTGCTTGATGCAAATTTCGGAATCGCCCTCCAACCGCGCCTCGACCACCTGATTGCTGCCCCATGGGGATTCCACCACCTGTCCCGCAGCGTAGCGGTCGAGGTCCTCGGCAAGGACGTAATTGTCTACCGTTTCGATCTCCGCCCTGTTCGCGGGCGCATCAAAATCGTAATGGGGGTTCCATAAAAGGTTAATTTTTTCCGGCACTTGGGTTTCCTCCAACTTTGACCAGCCTCTTCTGTCATAGACAAAAAAAATTCGGGATACAAATGCCAAAACCCGAAAAATTTTCTTGAGGGTTGGGGGCGAAGCAGGGTAAATAAGCTTCATGGAAAAGCATTTCCATATTATGTTGCACTGCGATAAGTAGAGGGATCCACGCAATATGACTCATCAGTCCACGGCCACTTCGTCTTTGACGGAGACAGCAAACGCACTCTTCTCCCCCGAAAACAGCCCCTATGTTCAGGTAATTCTGCAAGGCGTAGAGATGAAAAACATCGGTGCGCTTATTGCCGATATCGATGGAACGCTTGGCAAGCTCACGCCGGGCAACCATGTTCTCTCCGGCCCCATCGATGCAGCCGCGCCCATGATACAAATGGCGCGGTTTTTTCCAACCGGGGTTTTGACTGGCCGTCCGCATAAAATCGTCGAAACGGGTTTTGATGGTTTGCTCGATACGGAATTCGGATTTGCGGGGACCGAGGCCGGAGCCCGCCTGGTTAAAAGCGGTCACCATATCGTCTATGAACGCGGGATCAAGGATATCGAATCTGCCAAGAAAAAATATCAGGCAGTGATGAACCAATATCCGGGCGGGATCGTCGAAGATCACACTATGTGCTCGATTATCAACGGCATGACAAATATCGAACAACATCACCACAATGAAGTATTCTTTAAACTAAATGAACTGACGGGACTGCTCCGCGCGGATGGAAATGAAATACGTGTGGTTGATGGTAACAAGCCCGGAATCAACGTCCATTATAACGTCGTCCCTGATGGCGTTCACAAAGGATTCGGCATTCAGGAAATCTACACAGCCTTCAACATCAACAAACCCCTTTGCATCGCGATGGGCGACGACAAGGCGGACCAACCCATGTTCCAGCATGTCGCCCGCCATGGCGGCATCACGATTGGCGTCGGCACCAACGCGCCTGATTGTCACATTCGCCTGAATGAACCCGAAGAGGCTGTACAGCTTCTTCGCATGATGGCCATGCGGCTTGATATGTAACTTTAGTTTATATCGATGATTTCACGGATCAGCGGGACGGAAACGGCCCGCTTTTCTATAAGGGCCCGTTCATCGGCACGGCGGACGATATCACGGGCGGCCTCGAAGGAGCGCTCCATGCGCGGAAGGATATATTTGATCACATCCTCACCCACGCGCAATTGGCGGTCATTAAACAATTTCACCAAAACAGCGCCCAGTAGCACATCATCCGGCTCACGGATTGAAACACTCGGCGCGGCACGAAGGCGGCTTGCAAGGTCCGGCACAGTAAAGGCGCGGCGGATCGGCGGTTCCAGAAGCGTAATGAGGAATGTCCGCTTTTCTTCCTTGAAAAGATTATAAAGGTGGAAGAGTCCCTTCTCCCGTTCGATATCGCCAATGATGCCATCACCGTCTTCGATGATGATGTGCTGCCCCTTTTCGGCAAGGGTGCGGACGGAACCATCATTCAGTTCATCCGGGTTGATAATCGCGGCATCGCTTCGTTCGGTCCACACGGCGGCGAGGTGGCTTTTCCCGCTCGCAACAGGGCCATAGAGTATGAGCGCGGGCGCGGGCCATTCGGGCCATAAATCGATCCATGCCACTGCGTCCTGATTGCTCGGCGCGATCAGAAAATCATCACGCCCCATCGCGGTGCGATGACCAAGGTCGAGCGGAATTTGCGGATGCGGGTTGGCGGTCATTATTTCTTAAGGCTTTCCGTTTCTTCGACAATGATCTTCGCCTGGTCCGCAGGCTGTTTGTAAAGCGGGCTCGCCTTATACCGGTCAATTCCAAACCCCGCCAGCACGCCGATCACCGCGGCGACAGGCACGGCAAGCAGCATGCCGACAATCCCGAACAGGCTTCCCCCCGCCAGCAAGGCGAACATGACCCAGAGCGGATGCAGGCCAACGCTGTCGCCCACCAGCTTGGGCGTTAGAAAGTTGCCTTCGATAAATTGCCCGGCCAGAAAGATGGCGGCAATGATTCCCATATAGACAAGGTCGCCGGTCTGGAACCACGCAACGGCAACGCTGACAACAAGGCCGAGCGTAGATCCGACGAGCGGGATAATCGAAAAAATGCCAGCGCCAAGCCCGATCAGGAAACCGTAATTCAGACCCGCAATCGTTAAGGCAATCGCATATATCACACCCAGGATAAAGGCGACCGTGATCTGCCCGCGGATAAAGCCGGAGAGCTTGGCATCGATTTTTTTCAGGATATCGCGGATCACTTTTTCATGCTGCCTTGGGTAAAGACTTTCCACCCATTTCACGATGCGTGGCCATTCGTTCATCATGAAATAGGCCACCAGGGGCGTTAAAACAAGCGTGGTGAGGAAGCCCATAACCGCCGCGCCGCCCGATGCAATCCCGCCGACGATACCGCCGGTCGCGCCCACCAGTTTACCGGCGTTCTCTTTCAAATTGTCATTGATCTGCGTGAGATAATCGTCACCCAGCCTATCTTCCATCCATGCAAGATAGGGGCGCACGGCTTCGATCATGTTTTGTATGTAATTGGGAATTTGTTCGATCAGGGTTTCGAGCTGGCGGACCGCCATAGGGCCAAGCGTTAAGACCACGATCACCATGAACAAAATAAAGAGCGTGAGGATAATCAGCGATGTTACCCAGCGCGGCAGCCCTTTTTGATAGGAAACCTTACGCATAATCGGATCGAGCAAATAGGCAATCGCAATCCCGAGCACGAAAGGCGTCAGTATATTGTTAAAAAGCCAGATAAAGCCGATAAAAAGGGCAAAGGCGCCCCCCCAGAAAGCTATGGTAATTTTGGCCGGCATGTCTTGTTACCTACTGTAAGAATAAGGTTGCTGAACTGTGTTCATATAAATTTCGACAGGCCCGCCCGATGGTGCCGCCCGCAACATGACACCGCTGCCCTGCAGGGCGGATTGCATCTGGCTGACATTACCGGAAAAACGTATATCTAGCAAAGATTCACGAGGCTTCAGGGCTTTTATCAAAACCGATTGAACGCCAGGCGTGCGGTCCAGCGCCCCTTTCAGTCGCACCCATTCCTGCACCGAAGAAAAACGCGCACGCACGGGGTAGGTTGTTGCCGGACCAAGCGTCTGACGCGTATAGGGAACGGCAGGGATCAAATTCGGTTGGGGCGTTTGTGCGGCGGGCATTGTCGGTGAATGGGCCGCGTTCGCCTTCCAGTCGGCACGGAGCATCGATTTTACTTTTTGCGCCGCGCGAACATGCAGGGCATCATCGGTTTCATCCGGCAGCCGATCAAAGGTGATTTTTTGCACCGGCTCGGCCCCATTGAAACCATGTTTGTAAATCGTAATCTGTAATTTCGGCCCCTGAATGGCCGCGAGCAGCAAGGCAACATCGTTTGCGCCATATCTATCGGCAAGCTTTTGCAGTTGCATCGGGTCATACAAAGTCACATCGCGCCCATCGATCAGCCCCATATCCTGCGCATCGCCAAGCGGCAGGGCCGTCGGCTGAATGGCGGAACGGTCAGATGGCATCTTACGCCATGCATCGAACCATGGATTTGGCTGCCCCCAGAGTGTTGTCTGCCCTATCGATTGATAAAACGGCAAAACCAGAATTGGCTTCTGAATTTCGTCCGTTACCACACGCCCTTGCGTTGCCATTTGGGTTCGCATTGCATTCGGGCGGAAACGCACCGTGAATGTACCTTTGTACCGCACGCGCGATAATTGCTCGCTCGTCACCTCGATATCCTGCACCAGAGAGGATACGGTAATTGGATCCGGCGCCTTGAAGGTTTTCAGTTCGTCCGGACCCAGCAAACGTTCGGCCAGAGTTTGATAGGCCTTCACTTGCGCTTCTTCCATCGCTTTTTCACGGGCCAGAACGGCATTCTGGGCGGTGACGTCAACCTCCACCCCCTCTATCGTATAAACGGGGTTGGTTTCGGCAGTAGCAGATCCTGAAAAACCAAGGAAAACAGCCGCAAAAAGCAGACAAATAACTGTACGCGCGATGGCGAATTGCTTATAGATAGGGGCGGCCATGCAATTATCCTCGTTGAAAAGTATGGCATTTTTATAACGCGAAAGGCCCGGATTACCAAATGAAACAAAGCGCTTATAAAGAGGCCGGTGTGGATATAGACGCCGGCGAAGAACTGGTCGAACGGATCAAGCCGGCGGTCAAGCGCACGATGCGCCCCGGCACGATGGGCGGCCTCGGCGGTTTTGGCGCCATGTTCGACCCGAAAGCGGCGGGTTACAAAGATCCGGTACTTGTCTCCAGCACCGATGGCGTTGGCACGAAAATCAAAATCGCGATTGAAACAGGCCGTCATAAAGATATCGGCATCGATCTTGTCGCGATGTGCGTCAATGACCTTGTCGTGCAGGGCGCGGAACCCCTGTTTTTCCTTGATTACTTTGCGACGGGCAAGCTTGATGTCGATACCGCGCAAGCCGTGATTGACGGAATCGCACGCGGCTGTGAAGAGGCCGGATGTGCCCTGATCGGCGGCGAAACCGCCGAAATGCCCGGTATGTATGCGGCGGGCGATTACGATCTTGCGGGCTTCACCGTCGGCGCTGTCGAGCGTGAAAACGTCCTGACAGGCGAAACTATCACGGAAGGCGATATCGTTCTTGGCCTTTCTTCAAGCGGCGTCCATTCCAACGGCTATTCCCTTGTCCGTAAG
>CBFGQF010000121.1:0-5987 GCA_965650865.1 uncultured Alphaproteobacteria bacterium
TTTGCCGCAACTATTCTGGGTGTGACCAGCGCGGTCAACAAACAAATCAAATTCTCCCTCGAAGGCCTTCAGCGTATGGCGCGAAAAGAACCTGTCGTGCGGATGCGCATATCGCTTGCCACATGGGCGCCGCGCGACAATCTGCGCTTGTTGCAAGACAGGCTCGCCAACCTGATACAGGCGACTGAAAGCTGGGGCTATTGTCAGGTGTCCGAATTTTCGGGTGACCCGCTCGATTGCGTGATGTCCTCTGCGCTTGGTATCCATTGCGCTGGGACCGCGCCTACGGCCATCGCGCCGATGTTCGAAGTCATGAAGCTGATGCCGTGGCAACGGCCAAGCTCCCCCTTCGACAAGGGCGCGATGCTGTTCCGTACGCCCGATGGAAAAGTCTGGCCTTACCAGACCGGCACAAACGTTACGACAACATGGTTCGACCTGATCTTCGCACAGCCGGGAGCGGGTAAATCCGTTCTTTTGAATTCCACCAACATCGCTACCTGTCTGACGCCGGGCCTTTCGCAATTGCCGTATGTGGCCATCATCGATATTGGCCCGTCTTCATCCGGTATGATTTCGTTGATCAAGGAGGCGCTGCCTGATGATCGCCAGCATGAGGCAGCCAGCTATCGCCTGCAGATGACGCAGGACTATGCGGTGAACCCGTTCGACACACAGCTTGGCTGTCGTTATCCGATGCTGGATGAACGTGCCTATCTTGTCGAACTGATCACTCTGCTTTGTACGCCGCCGGGCGGCGAGCGGCCCTATGACGGGATCCAGCAGCTTGCAGGCCTTGTTGTCGACGAGATGTTCCGCTGGCGCGATGACAGCGCCGCGAACGCCGAGCCGCGCCCATATCTGCCGCGCCTTGATCCGGAAGTGGATGAGGCGATCGCAAAATACAATCTGCATCTGCCGACAGACCCGTATTGGTGGGATGTTGTCGACCGCATGTTCGATTTGAACGAACCGCATATCGCGGCGCTAGCACAGCGCCATGCGGTTCCGACGCTATCGGACGCCATCACTGCTTCGCGCCGTCCGCAAATCAGATCGTTGCTTGAACAAACGGCTGTTGGCCCGACGGCGGAATCCGTCATCAATGCGTTTGAGCGGATGATCACATCATCCATTCGGGAATTTCCAATTCTTGCTGGGATCACGCGGTTCGAAGTTTCGAACGCCCGCGTCTGTTCGCTCGATCTGATGGATGTATCGCCGCAGGGCGATGACTCTGCGGACCGCCAAACATCTATCATGTATATGCTGGCGCGGCACGTGCTGGTGCGCAGCTGGTGGGTCGGCATGGAAATGATCGAACATATTCCAGAGAAGTACAGGCTGTATCACGAATTGCGAATCCAGAACATTATGGAGACGCCCAAGCGTCTTTGTTATGACGAGTTTCATCGCACATCCAAATCCCATTCTGTGCGGGCACAGGTGGTACGTGACGTGCGCGAGGGACGTAAACGCGGCGTACAGATTGCATTGTCTTCGCAACTTCTTGACGATTTCGACAATGACATGGTTGATCTCGCCACGGGCATCTGGGTTCTCGGCGCGGCGATTTCGGATTCCGCGGTCGATAATATCCGTGAACGTTTTGGTCTGTCACAAACCGCGCGCAATATCATCCGTTACAAATTGACGGGTCCGCGTGCCGGGGGCGCACCTGCGCTCTTTGTGCTTGGCACGATCGAGGGCAAATATGAACAGCATTTGCTCAACACACTTGGGCCGATCGAATTATGGGCGCTCTCGACCTCTGCCGAAGATGTAGCGATCCGCTCCCGTCTTTACGCAAGGCTGGGTGCCAGCCGTGCCCGGCAGATGCTGGCCGTCAACTTTCCGGGCGGATCGGCGCGCGGTGAAATCAAGCGCCGTGTCATGATGCTTGCCGAAAAAGGCGAGCTGCGTTCTGCTGCGGTCAGTCAGGTGGTCGAAGAGATTGTCGAAGAATTGGTGGCCGCCAGCGGCACGAAGCTGCGCAGTCCCGAAGAGGCCGCGGCAAGTGCATCGCCGCCGCCGCAGGATACGTAACCAATGAGCGATAACGACGAATCCGACAAGAACACCCTAACGCCGCCAGAGGCCGTGACTGAAGGCGTGGACACGGAAGCTCCGCCAAAGCCGATCTTATCGTTGTTTGCCGATGAAAATCTGGACGCGCAATTATCCGCGGCGGCAAAGAAGCAAACAGACCCCGAAAAAATTGCCCTTTATAAAAAATACGGGATGATTGGCGCCGCCGTTCTGGCCTGTTTGATCCTGATTTACTCGGTTTATTCATGCCAGCCCAAAAAAGGTTCTATGGCGTATGGCGTTTGTTCCACGCTTTTGGAAATGCAGACGCAATATCCAAATACACTCCGCCATATCAATGTCGAAGGGTCTGCAACCACGGTACGGATTTATTTCACCAGCATCGACGCGTTCGGCCAATACAAACTCGAGATGTATGAATGCAAATTCGGACGCGGTCCAGATGGCGGCATGCAGATCACGGATATTCTTCGCAACCGTGAACGCGTCGGTAATGATTTTATCGATGAGGCGAACAAGATTTTACCCGTGATTGTTAACAGCGATCCATATCGGGTCATGCCGCCGGAATGGAAGAACCAGCTGCTTAACGAATAGATTTATTCGCGGGTAATGCCGCCCGATCCCATGGCATATCGCATAAAGAAACGCTGTGCCCGTTTTGATTTTCCGATCAGGCGCAGCCCTGCTTTGCGGGCCAGCCGCATCGGCGGGAATTTATTCGAAAAAATTTTATCGAGTGTATCCGTAAAGGCGATCATACCCATATTATCTATGCGGCGCGCACGTTGATAACGTTCGAGCAGGGCGCGGTCGCCGATATCCAGCCCATTTTGTTTTGCTGAAATCAGAATATCCGCAAGCGCCGCCACATCGCGCAAACCAAGGTTGAGGCCTTGACCTGCAATAGGGTGGATGCCATGCGCCGCATCGGCGATCAGCGCCATGCGCGGTGCGATATAGTCGTGTGCGTGACTAAGGCCGATTGGATAGGAGAAGCGTTTCCCGACGGCAAGAATATCACCGTAACGGGCAGGAAAGCGTTCCTTCAATGCCGTCATAAATGTTTCATCATTCCATGTGCCGGCCGATGATTTTTCTTTTTCCTGCTCGGTCCAGACAATAGAGGACCGGTGGCTGCCTTGCGCATCGTCCAGCAAGGGCAGAATGGCAAAGGGGCCTTCATCGCGAAAATCCTCAACGGCAATATTCTCATGTGGACTGGCATGATGCACGATGCACAAGACAGCGCGCTGTTGATAGGCCCATCCGCGCGTGCCGATGCCCATCCATTCGCGGGTGAAGGAATTGCGGCCATCCGCGCCGATGACCAGTTTGGCGCTCAGGGTGCGGCCATCATCCAGAACGGCGTGCACCGCATCCTTGTCCAACCTGTAATCCGTAATGGCGGCGGGTGAGATATGATCGACGTTCGAAAGCGGTTTCAGATTTTCAAGCAAGGCCGCGCGCAGATGATGGTTTTCGACAACCCAGCCGAAAGCAGGTGCCCCGGCATCCTGCGCCAGAAATTGCAACAGGGCGGGAGAACCGTTATCGGTTATATCGATATGGTCGATGGCGCATTTTTTGTTCTCCAGCGCGCCCCACGCCCCGGCGGAAGTTAGGATTTTGGAGGAGCCGTAAGAGACGGCGATGGCGCGGCCATCGGGCGCGGGCGGGTGGGCCTTGTCGTCACGGTCGATGCAGGCGATGGAAAGGCCGGCCCGGCCCAGCAAGGCCGCCATGGCGCATCCGGCGGGGCCGCCGCCGGCGATTATCACGTCATAGACTATGTCCGGTTTTTTGCCCATCTTCCGCATCCTTAACGGATGCCCCTTTCCAGAGGCACGCAAATGTTCTACGGTGATAACCAGTTAGCATAGACCTTGCAGCAAAGGAACACATAACATGAAAATGATTATGGCCGTGATCAAGCCCTTTAAACTGGATGATGTGCGTGAGGCGCTGACAGCGCTCGGCATCGAGGGGCTGACCGTGACCGAGGTTAAAGGGTTTGGGCGCCAGAAAGGCCAGACAGAGATTTATCGTGGCGCCGAATATTCGGTCAATTTCCTGCCCAAGGTCAAAATCGAAGTGGCGGTTCCCGACAAACTGGAAAAGCAGGTGGTTGATGCCATCCAAAATACGGCCAATACCGGACGCATCGGCGATGGGAAAATATTCGTTTACGACCTGACCACCGCCGTGCGTATCCGCACCGGCGAAAGCGGCAACGATGCCTTATAATATGAGATCGGATCGACGGAGCGTCAGCGACGGATGATGACGATGATATAAAGCGAAAAAGAAGGGGGAGCCGTGGCTCCCCCAGTTTGTATTTACCAGGGAGGTAAAATTCTTTAGCTGAACGTGATGCCGTACGTGGAAATGCCGAGCGTATCCTGCACCGCGTTGATAATCGGGCCGAGATTGATGGCGAGTGCGCCGCCGATCAGATGTGTGATCGCCGCCATCATGGAGGCTTGGGAATTCCCTTCGCTGACCCCGCGCAGGATGAAAAATCCGCGGATAATACTGACCCAGCCAAGAACGATAGAGAAGGCCACGATGGCCGAAATGACCGCATGTGCGTGGGCGGCGGATTCGCCAAGGCCATCGGTATAACGCAATTGGCCGCTGGTCGCGATCGAGGCGTCACCGAACAATGTTTCTGAAAGATAAGAGATCATTGCGTTGAGGGAGAACAGGCATCCTGCAACGAGGAACGTCATGATGGTGCCGATCCCCGTGGGGCCGCGCGGCCCATCCTGTTCGGATTTCAGAAGGCGGGAAATACCGATCAGGACCAGCATGATACCCGCGATATATCCGAACCAGCCGAACAGCCATTGTGCCGGAACGAAGATATCGGCCATCAGCCGGACGATCATCGCATCGAGACCCGCGCCGGATGATTCCCCGTTAAAGCCGGAGCCCTCATACCCGCTATTTTCACCGCCCACTGTTGCGACGACCGCGCTTATAATTGTCGGCAGCGCAAAAAAGGAACCCGCCGCCAGAGTGCGTTTCATCGGATCCCAAATCGGCGTCTGGTTCGGGTTTTCGACATGTTCCTTGGTTTTCATGATCGCCAGAAAACCAAAAACGAGGCCCGCCAGATAACTGAATCCCGCGAGCATGCCCGAAATGTCCGAGGCATTGTTGCGGACATTGTCCATGATGCCGCCAAGCGTGGTGCCGCCAGCTCCGCCACCGCCGGGGGGAGATGGTATAGTCCCGTCACCGGGTCCCGTACCAACGGCAAAGGCGGCGTGTGCCACCGGTGCCATAAAGCTGGAGAGCAGCAAGATGCTGAAAAACTTGGCTGATATGGATAGACAAAATTGTTTCATAGTTTCCCTGGTATTTTACCCCTTATGATTAAAATTCTACCATAGAGTTTTCGGGAAATGGAAATTTGGAAGGGAGAAACAGGCGGCATAGACGCCTGGATCAAAAATTATCCTTATAAATCAGTCTGTTATTAAGAGACTGGAGCATCGACCTTAACGCTGAGATCCGCCGCGATCGGCTCATCATCCAGCATTTCGATCATGCCGCCCGGCTGGACCGCGAAATTCGCGATAAACAGGGCGTTGGAATAATAGACAACCGCATCGCACAGGAAGAAACCCTTATCGTTCTTGCCCTCATAGGAGGCCGGACGAATGGTGCCTTCGATAACGGAACGCGTACGTTCATCAATATTTTTCGGGATATAGGGGTCGTCCATGCTTTCGGCGATCAGGAACGGCCCTTCTTCGCCGCGGACGAAGAAACAGAAGAATTTCAGGTAATCCAGCACGTTGTCGTCGGTGATCTTGACCGGTGCCTTGGCGTTGATTTCATGGATCGGCGGGGATGTGCCGTTCAGCCAGTACAGATTGCCCTGATCTGTCAGGTAATAGATATAAAGGTTGCCGGGGGTCCATGCCGGG